>JASFVA010000019.1:0-12751 GCA_050050055.1 Nitrospirota bacterium | reverse complement strand
TATTTCCAGAAAACCCTGGAACTCGTCCATCGATATGCCGCTCTTGAAGGTCAGCTCCTTCACGCCGTCCCTCGAAAAGAACAGGGCGAGATTGTCGTCCTTTCCCGTTCCCTTGAAAACCGGCTCACTGCCGTAGAGGATATCGTTCTTGGTAAACCGAAGCGTCACCTCGTCCTGAAACTCCATTATGGAGGCAAGGCGCTGGTAGGTCTGCTCGACGGTATTGGCGTAGACTGGGTTGTTCGAAGGATATATCTTGAGATTTTTCCGGGCCTTCAGGACGGCTTGGATGAGGTTCTTGACGCTTATTACATCCTCGGGGTCGGACATCGTCAATTATTATTACAATACTTGCGCTAAGGTGTCAATATTACAGGATAACGGTCCGCCTTTCCCTGGCGAAGTTCCTTATCACCATCGAGGCCTGGTGGAGCTTGGAGAGACGCACGTTGCGCTTCCTTATCGCCATGATGTCGGAGTGAGGGAACTTCTCGGACCTTATCGCGGACTGCACCTTCTGGATTTCCCAGTAAAGCTCCTTCAAAGCCTCGGTATCGAGAGGCTTGAGAAACAGGGGGTTAACAGCGACGTAGCCCTCGGAGATGTCATACGCCACCGATTTAGGGCTCTTTCCCCTGATCATCGTCATGTTTCTTTCCTCTCAATATTATTCTCGACGCTATCAGGCCCCCCTCGTAGAGAACGATTATGGGCAGGGCCATAAGGGTCTGGTTGAAAGCATCAGGCGTCGGCGTCAGGATCGCCGCGGTGACAAATGCCAGGAGCACGGCGTATTTTCTGTTCTTGGCCAGGGTCTGCGGGGTGACGATGCCCAGGCGCGTCAGAAATATTATGACCAGCGGGAGCTCGAAGACTACACCGAAGGCGAGTATGAACTTCAGGCAGAAGTCTATGTATCTTTCCACGGAAAGCATGGGCATCAGCGATTCCGTCTTGTAATTGAGCAGAAACTTCATGGCGAAGGGAAGCACTATGGTGAAGCAAAATGTGGCTCCAAAAAAAAACAGCCCGCTGGATGAGAATATGAACGGAATGGCGTATTTTCTCTCGCGCTCCACCAGGCCCGGCGATATGAACTTCCAGAACTGTATGAACAATATCGGAGATGATACGATTATCGCGGCTATGAGGGCTATCTTCAGGTGGACCCAGAGGGCCTCGGCGGGGGCGAGAAACACGAGTTCCTTGGTGGCTCCGGCTTTTTCCACGAAGGTCACAAAGGGATACGACAAGGCGAACTTAATGTTCGAGTGCATCGGGAGCGTAAGGATATTGAAGATGTATTCGGAAAAGTTGAAGGCGGCCACGAACAATAACAGGATCGCCACCACCGAAATCATGACCCGTTTGCGAAGCTCCCCCAGGTGAGAGGTAAAGGGCATCTTGTCTTCGGGGATCCTACCTGTCTCGGCCATCTTCCTCTAAGTCCTGAGACTCGTGCTCCGTGGGCAAAGTCTCCTGGGGCTGCTCCTCCTGGTCCTCCTCGTGCTGCGCCTCCCGATCTTCCTGAGACTGCGCCTCTTGGTCCTCCCCGCCCTTTTCGGGAGCCGGTTTTTCGCCTTCCGCCTCCCCGGAGGGCTGGCCGGCGGGGCCCTCGCCCTGCTTCTTCCAGGCCGGCATTTCCTCGAGGTCCAGTCCGGTCTCCGCCATGCGTATCTCTTTTTCAACCTCCGTCTTGACGTCCGAGACCGCGCCCTTCAACTGGCCCATGGCCTTGCCCATCGACCTCGCCAGTTCGGGCAGGCGCTTGGGGCCGAAGACGACCAGGGCAACGACGAAGATCACTATGAGTTCCTGCATCCCGAGGTCGAACATTATTGCCTGTCCTCGTAAATATGTTTAACCTTTTGCCTGAAAGGATAGCCGAAAGACAGGGCGGTCATGAACCTGTATTCCACAGGGTCCCTCTTGAGGTCCACGCCCAGCCCCACGTCGATGTATACCTTCTCGACCACCCTGACCCTGTAGCCGAGCTTCGTCTCGAAGATGTCGATGTTGTCAGCGAAATGGCTCGACTTTACGTCCATCTCGCCCAGGAGCCACAGGTTATGGGCAGCAGAGAAGACAATCCCCGTGGAAAGCCTGAGCTCCCCTTCTAGGCTGGAATCCCCCGGCACCGCGTACATGATGTTGGTGTGACTGAAGACCGGTCCGACCTTCTGGCTCATGATGAAGCCGCCCCCTATCCTTCCGTCGGTACCGACGTCATCGTTTCCCGTGCTTAGAGAGCCCGTCACCAGATAGGCCAGCGAAAGGCCGTCCGAGCCCTTGTCGATGAATCTGTGCTTCAGGCCGAAGGCTATGTCTTCGAAGCCGTCCCTCTGCTCCGATACGCTCATGGAAAGCTCCACATTGTCGCGAAGGCCGTAGGCGAGATTCGCTCCGAACCTGTAGAAGGAGCTGCTGAAAAGCGCCTCATAAGTGCCCGAGAACGCCGTCTCCCCCCTGGCCGGGCTCTGGGCGGACAGGGTGGTGAAGATCCCGAAGGGCGCCGGCGGCCTGAGGCCGTTTATGTCGGCTCCGAAAGAAAGACCCGGAACCAAGAGGCAACAAAGGATGACGAAGGCGCACGCCGCTCTCTTTCCCATGGCTAAACATACCAGATACATATGTGTGCTGTCAACAAAACTCCCTTATAATAAAGAATTAATCAGCGCCGGAAAGGCCCACGAGCGCTTCCCTGAGGGCTTCGAGGGCACTACCCCCTGCCGCTATCTCGAAGCCGTCGGTGATGAATCTTATGCCTTTCCCGAAGACCTCCATGACCTTTTCGGCTCGAACATCGGCCCCTGACGACAGCGTAAACCGCAGACCACGGCTCGTCTGGGTAACGTCCTTTATGTCCAGGGGTTCGGCGAGCAGCCTCATCTCCATGACACCCAGGAGGTTAAGAAAGGCCTCCGGGTGGGGTCCGAACCGGTCCCTCATTTCCTCCTTCAGGGAATCGAGATCCTCGACGGAGCGGGCCGAGGCCACCGCCCTGTAGGCGCTGAGCCTGAGGGCCATGTCCTCTATGTACCCTTCGGGGATAAAGGCGTCGAGCTGCAGTTTTATCGACGGAAGCACGCGCTCCTTCGTCTCCGTGCCCCTCAGCTCGGCCACCGCCTTCTCGAGCATCTCGGTGTAAAGGTCGAACCCCACCACGTCGATATAACCTGACTGTTCGGCGCCGAGGAGGTTGCCCGCGCCCCTTATCTCGAGGTCCTTCATAGCGAGCCTGAAACCCGCACCCATGTAGTTGAGTTCCTGAATCGCCTGGAGGCGTTTTCTGGCGTCTTCCGGTATCAGGGCCCCGCCGGGCACGAGGAAGTAGGCATAGGCCCTTACGTTGCTTCTTCCCACCCTTCCCTTCAACTGATAAAGGTCCGCCAGGCCCATCCTGTGGGCCATGTTTATTATTATGGAATTTGCCGTGGGGAAGTCCAGCCCCGAGCCCACTATCGCGGTGGCCACGAGCACGTCGACTTTCCCGTTCAGAAACGAGAGCATCACCTCCTCCAGCGCCCTCTCCGTCATCCTGCCGTGGGCGACCGCCACCCGGGCGTGAGGCGCCAGCCTATGTAAGAGCCTGGAGTATTTATCTATATCATGAATCCGGTTGTGGACGAAAAAGGTCTGCCCACCCCTCTGGAGCTCTTTTCCCAGGGCCTCGGTTATCACGGAGTCGCTGAACGTGGAAACCTTGCTCTTTACGGCCACCCTCTCCTCGGGAGGCGTCTCGATGACGCTCATGCTCCTGATGCCGGAAAGGGACATCTGCAGGGTCCTGGGGATGGGCGTGGCGCTCATGGAAAGGACGTCGACCCCACTTTTTATCTCCTTAATCTTTTCCTTCTGCCGCACCCCGAACCGGTGCTCCTCGTCCACTATCAGGAGGCCCAGCCTGCGGAACGACATGTCCTTCCTGAGAAGCGCGTGCGTGGCGATTACTATATCGACCCTTCCCCGCCTGACGTCCTCGATAGTCCTGAGCTGC
The DNA here is from genome assembly GCA_050050055.1 of Nitrospirota bacterium. GTDB lineage: Bacteria > Nitrospirota > Thermodesulfovibrionia > Thermodesulfovibrionales > JdFR-86 > JARRNG01. The sequence continues at coordinate 8,754 of JASFVA010000019.1, read as the reverse complement.
TCCTTCCCCTTCTTGAACCTGCTGAGAAAGTCTATGCTCACCGGAAAGGCGGCGAACCTCTTTTTGAAAATCCTCAGGTGCTGCTCGCAAAGGAGCGTGGTGGGCGCCAGGACCGCCACCTGCATGTTGTCGTAGACCGCCTTGAAGGCGGCCCTCATGGCGACCTCTGTTTTTCCGTAGCCCACGTCGCCCGCCAGAAGCCTGTCCATGGGCTTTTCGGACTCCATGTCGGCCTTGATCTCCCCTATCGCCCTCAGCTGGTCCGGGGTCTCTTCGTAGGGGAAGAAGCTGTCGAACTCCCGGTGCATCTCGGTATCCGGACTGAAGCTCGTTCCCTTCGAAACCTGCCGCTCGGCGTAAATCTTCAGGAGTTTGGCGGCCATCTCCTTGATGCGCTTCCTGACGCGCTCCCTCTTGCGCTGCCACGTCTTCGCGCCGAGCCTGTCGAGCTTGGGCACCGAGCCCTCCTCGGAATGGTATTTCTTCAGCTTGTCTATGGCATAGACGGGCAGGTAGAGCCGGCCGCCTTCGGCGTACTCTATGGACAGGAGGTCCATTTCCATGCCCTCCACGCTTTGGTGTTTCATGCCCTCGAACCTTCCTATGCCGTGGTCGTAATGGACCACGAAGTCTCCTCCGCGGAGGTCTTCTATGCGAGTGAGGAGCCCTTTGACCTTCGACTTCCTCAGCGGCCGGTAAGAGGGCCTGCCGCCGAAGATCTCCTGCTCCGTAAGCACCAGCAGACCCGGCAGACGTAGTCCGGCGGAGAGCTCCCCCACGGATATCGTCACTCTTCCCTCATAGTCCAGTACCTCGTCAGCCTCGACGAGGGGGGCGATAACGTCGCCGTCCCTCAGGATCTCGTTCAGTCTCTCGGCCTGGCCCCTGGATGAAGCAACGATGACGACCCTGTGGTCGCGGCTGATTTTCTCTATCGACTTGGCTATTTCGTCGAGCCTCTTTCGCTCCTCGGGCAATATACCGAGTCCCGAAACAGGCAACGTGCCCGCGTCGACACCCTCGCCCTCGATGGCAAACCTCGAAAGCGCCGTCGCCTCCCCGACAGGCTCTTCGGAATCCCTTTCTATCGCGTAACTCTCTATACCCCCGGCCAGCTCCTCCACCGATATCCCGTCCTCGGGCTCCGAGGAGGGCATAAGCGCCGCCGCCTCCAGGCGGGACATCGAACGCTGGGACTCCACGTCGAAGGCCCTCATGCTCTCGATGCGGTCGCCGAAAAACTCCACCCTCAGGGGATTGTTCATTCCGCCGGCGGTGAAGACGTCGATAATGAATCCGCGCCTGCTGTACTGGCCGACCTCGGTGACAAGCGGCACCCGCTGATAGCCCAGGCCCCCGAGGGCTTCCTCGAGGCGGTCCCGCTCCACTTCGGCCCCCACTTCGAGCACGGCCGTCTTTGCCTCGAGCTCCCCGGGACCCCAGAGATTTCCTCCAAGCGCTTCCGCCGACGTTACCACCGAACAGCCCCCGTGCTCCCGGAAGGCGTGCACCACGAGGGCCCTCTGACCGGCAAGGGCCGGGCCGTCCGGCGGGGGCAGATAAAGGACCCTGTCTCTGCGCCCGATGACGCTCCGGAAAAAGAGTATGTCCCCGTGGAGTTTCCTCGCTTCTCCCTCGGTCTTCTCGACCATGAGGAAGGGACGCGCCTGGATTGCAAGATAAAGGGCGACGGACGAGCCCGTGAGGTTGTAAATCCGCCGCTTGTCATGGGCAAGGCGAGAATTGAAATCGTCGAAGATTTGGGAAAGGGGCACGGAAATCAGCTCTTTTTCAGGTTCCGTATCTTTTCGATTATCTCCGTAGTGGAGATGCCCTCGTAATAGGGGAGGCTCCTGGTCTCGGCCGCGATGTCGGAGCCGACGATGTCCTCGGGCCTCCAGTCGCCGCCCTTCACGAGAACGTCGGGCCTGATCCTTCTTATGAGGTCGTACGGGGTGGCCCCGTCGAAGAGGGTCACGTAATCGACCATCTCGAGCGCGGAGACCACCTCGGCCCTCTGCTCCTCCGGGGTGATGGGTCGTTCGGGCTTGATCTCCGATACGGAACGGTCCGAGTTGAGGCCGACCACGAGCACGTCGCCGAGCTTCCTGGCCTCCCGCAGGTAGCGGACATGGCCGGCGTGCAGGAGGTCGAAGCAGCCGTTCGTGAAGACCAGCTTCAGGCCCCTCCGGCGCTCGGCGTCGAGGGCACCGCCAAGCTCCTCCCAATCTCTGACTACGCGGCCCATGAAATCAACCCGTAATGGTGTTTATGATGCCGCTTAGGAAATCAAACATGTCGTCCTTGACCCTCAACAAGTCCAGGTAAATCACGAAAGCCATCAATGTCAATATGATGACGAGGCCCACCCTTTGAGCCATGGCGGTAACGCTCTCGCTCAAGGGCCTTCTGAAGATGCCCTCGATGGCAAGGAACACCACGTGACCGCCGTCGAGGATGGGAATCGGAAAGAGGTTTATTATCCCAAGGCCTATGCTGATAACGGCCATGAACATGAAGAAGTCCATGGCTCCCCGTGCGGCGGTCTCTCCCGCCATCTGGACTATGGTTATCGGCCCCCCGAGGGTATCCCGGGCCGGAATCAGCCGCTGAACGACCTTTACCATTGTCTTGAGGGTGAGCGCGGAGATCTGAACGGTCCTGGCCACGCCGTTTTCCAGGGCCTTCAGCGGAGGGAACTTCTCGTATCTCTGCGCATCCTGGGGCGAGATGCCTATCAGGCCCACTTCCCTTTCCTCGGTTATGCTCACCTTGACCTTCTTCTTTTCGGGGGTTATGGTCCTCGTAAAAGTTTCGCCGTCCCTCTCGATCTTGAACTCCAGGGGCTCCCCGGGCCTTGCATGGATGAACTCGGTCATGTCCCGCCAGCGCTGGACCTCCGCGCCGTCTATCTCCATGATGAGGTCGCCGCTTCTGAGGCCCGCCCCGTCGGCCGGAGTCCCTTCCATGACGGTTCCTACGATGGGATAGCGAAGGGGCTCGATGCCTACAGTCCATATGTCGACTTCTTCGCCGAGTATGTTTTCGATCGTTTTCCTCTCCGGAGCCACCGTCACCCGTATTACGCGCTCGTCGCGCTCGACCTCCAGCTCGCTGGGCTCCGAGGGGTTCTCCTGCAATGCCGATTCGATGTCTATCCACCCCTCCACCGGAACGCCGTTGACCTCGAGTATCTTGTCGCCCATCATTATGCCCGCGCGCTCTGCAGGCGAACCTTCCCTCACGCCCCCGATATACGGCAGCAGGTCGGGGACTCCAATCATGGAAATCACGGTGAATATCACGGCTCCCAGGGCCAGGTTGAAGGTGGGCCCGGCGAGGACAATCAGGAGCCTTTTCCATACGGGCTGCCGGCTGAAAGAGCGCTTGAGGTCTTCCTCGGTAACGGCTTCGCCCAGTTCTTCCTCCGCCCCGGCTTCCTCCTCGCGCTCCTCCCCGAACATCTTCACGTAGCCCCCCAGGGGAAAGGCGCTTATGCGGTATTCGGTCTCCCCGTATTTCCTGCCCACGAGCTTCTTGCCGAAGCCGATGGAAAATCTCAGGACTTTTACGCCCATGAGCTTGGCGAACAGGAAATGCCCGAGCTCGTGGACGAATATAAGTATCCCCAGGAGGATTATCGCCGATATCAATAGCATAAGTGTCGCTTACCCGGAGGCCGCGAAGGACTCAAGAAGCTCCTCCGAGCGCCGGCGCGCCCAGGAGTCCGCCTTAAGGACCGCTTCGATGCCGTCTATATCTTCTCTGTGATGTTCGTTCATGGCGTTCTTAATTATAACAGGAATGCCGCCAAAGCCGACTCTCCCCGACAGAAAGCCCTCGACGGCGACCTCGTTTGCCGCGTTGAGGACCGCGGGCATCGTGCCGCCCGCCGCGAGGGCCTCGTAGGCATAGGACAGGCAGGGAAAGCTCTCGAAGTCCGGCCTCTCGAAGGTGAGCCTGCCCAGGGCGGGCAGGTCGAGGGGCTCGATAACCCCGTCGAGCCTCTCGGGGTACGAAAGGGCGTAGGCGATGGCCCCGCGCATGTCGGGCACCGATAGCTGGGCGATGCACGAGCCGTCGGCGAACTCCACCATGGAATGCACTATGCTCTGGGGGTGCACGAGGACCTCTATGCCCTCAGGCCCCACCCCGAAGAGGTGGTGAGCCTCGATAACCTCCAGGCCCTTGTTCATGAGGGTAGCCGAGTCCACGCTTATCTTCCTGCCCATGGACCAGCTGGGGTGGTTCAGGGCCTCCCGGGGGGTCACGCCCCCGAGCTCCTCGCGGCTCCTGCCCACGAAGGGCCCCCCCGAAGCAGTGAGGTGTATTCTTCTCAGGGCCTTCCTGTCCTGGCCCTCCAGGCACTGGAAGACCGCGCTGTGCTCGCTGTCGACGGGAAGTATCCTCGAGCCGCTTCTTTCGGCGGCCCTCATGACGATGTCACCGGCGGCCACCAGGGTCTCCTTGTTGGCAAGGCCCACGGTCGTTCCCGCCTCTACGGCGTCGAGCGTGGGGAGGAGACCCGCCGAGCCCACAATGGCCGAGAGGACGAAGTCGGCGCCCTCCCAGGCCGCGACCTCGCGGACCCCTTCCTCTCCCCGGAGCACCCTAGTTTGAGGCTTCTTCGCCTCGAGCGCGTCGGTGGGAACGAAATCCGATACGGCCGTCACCTCGGGGCCGAACTCCTCCACCTGCCGGGCAAGGAGCTCCACGTTCCGGTGCGCCGTTAGGCCCACGACCCTGAAACGGTCGCGGTTTCTGGAAATCACATCCAGGGCGCTCCTGCCTATGGAGCCCGTGGAGCCGAGGATAACAACGTTCTTCATGGTTGATTATTATACCGCATATCCTCCACCCGCAAAAAAAGGCGGCCCTGAAGGCCGCCTCGAGTCGCAGGGGAATGCGGGGACGAGGCTCTATTGCACCGTGACCTTCACTTCCTTCTTCTTGGCCTCCGGAGTCTTGGGGATGGTTACCTCGAGAACCCCGTCCTTGAACCTGGCCTTGGCCTTGTCGCTCTGGACCTCGGCTGGCAGGGGGAGCGACCTGTGGAACGAGCCGTAGGAGCGCTCGTACCGGTAATAGTCCTTCTCCTCGACCTTCTCCTCCTTCTTCTTCTCGCCGCTTATGACGATGGCGTCCTCGGTCACGTTTACGTCCAGGTCCTCCTTGTCGACGCCCGGAATCTCGGCCTTCACAACGACCTTGCTCTTGTCCTCGAAGATGTCGACGGAAGGGTAACCGGCCTCGAGCTCCTCCGGCCACATCGCCCTGGGCCAGCGCATGAGCCCGAAGGGCCTGCCGAAGAAACGGTTGAACATGCGGTCGAGCTCATCGAACATCATCGGCAGACGCGGCGGCCTGTAGGCGGCTACTTCTCCGCGCTCCTTTTCCGCCGCCTTTTTCTTCTCCACTGCTTTTTTCTCAGCCATGGCAGTCCTCCTGTCGATATGGTGTCAGTAAATTGCGGTCCCCATAAATCGGATGTTAGCACACGTCCTGAGGGCTGTAAATAGCCTGCCATGCAGTTGCAATATATTGAAAATCTTATATAATTTGTGAAAGCATTAAAAACTTAACGGGAGGGCAAGAGGATACCCATGGTTAAGCCTGCGAGAAAACCCCTGAGAGGTCAGGCCGCGGTGGTGACCGGAGCGAGTTCGGGCATCGGCGAGGCCATAGCGAGGGCGCTGGCGGCCCAGGGAGTGGCGGTGGCGCTGAATTACAGGTCCAAAGCCGATGCCGCCGACAGGATAGTCTCCGACATAAGGGAAAAGGGCGGAGAGGCGATATCGGTCGGCGCCGATGTCAGTAGCGAAGAAGAAGTTAAGGCCATGTTCGGAACAGCCGTAGAGGAGTTCGGAACTGTCGACATAGCCGTGTGCAACGCGGGGCTCCAGAAGGACTCGCCCTTTGAGGAGATGACCCTCGAACAGTGGCAGCGCGTCATGGGCGTGAACCTCACCGGCGCCTTTCTCTGCGCCCGCGAGGCTGCGCGAGAGTTCATCCGGCGTGGGGCTGACCCGAGCCGCTCCCTCTCGGCCGGAAAGATAATCTTCATTAGTTCCGTTCACGAGGTCATACCCTGGGCAGGCCACGCGAACTACTCGGCCTCGAAGGGTGGCGTCATGCTTCTCATGAAAAGCATCGCCCAGGAATTGGCGCCGCGCAAGATTCGCGTCAACAGCATCGCCCCGGGGGCCATAAAGACCCCCATCAACAGGTCCGCCTGGGAGACGCCGGAGGCGGAGGCCGAGCTCCTCAGGCTCATCCCTTACAACAGGGTCGGCGAGACCGAGGACATCGCCGCTGCCGCCGTTTGGCTGGCCTCAGACGAGTCGGACTACGTAACGGGCACTTCACTCTACGTTGACGGCGGCATGACGCTCTACCCTGGGTTCACCCGCGGGGGATAGGAGGAGAGGGATTGTCTCGGATATTCGCCGCCTACGCCGAAAGGGCGAAACGCATACTCGACGAAAACTGGACCGGCTCCTCAACCAGGCCCTCCCCCGCCCTCTATCCCCACCAGTGGAACTGGGACTCCGGATTCATCGCCATCGGCACGGCGCATTTCGACCCGGCCAGGGCGATGAAGGAGCTGGAGACCCTTTTCGAGGCCCAGTGGAAAAACGGCATGCTGCCCCAGATAGTCTTCGACCCCGAGCGGCTGGGGCACTACTTCCCCGAGCCCGACTTCTGGCAGTCCGAAAGGTCGCCTAACGCGCCGGAGGGGGCACTGACCTCCGGCATCACGATGCCGCCCATCCACGCCGTGGCCGTCGAAAAAATACACGCGGCCCTCGGCAGGAAGCGGGAGTTTCTCGAATTCCTCGAGAGGCTTTACCCGAAGCTCCTCGCCCTTCACGAATACCTATACAGGGAGAGGGACCCCGGCGGGGAAGGCTTGGTCTACATCCGTCACCCCTGGGAGTCCGGCATCGACAACTCGCCCACATGGGACCGCCCGCTCAAGAGGATCGCCATCGACAGGGACGAGCTCCCGCCCTACAAGCGCAAGGACCTCGATCACGTCGACCCCGCCATGCGCCCGAGCGGCGAGGACTACGACCGCTACGTCTACCTGGTGGACCTTTTCCGCCGGAACGGCTACGACGAGGACAAAATACGGGACAAATGCCCCTTTCTCGTCCAGGACCCCCTGTTCAACGCCGTGCTCTGCCGCGCCAACGAGTCCCTCGCGCGGCTCGCCAAGGTGGCCGGCGAGGCGCCGGAGGTGCCCCGAAGGTGGTACGAGAAGACCTCCCAGGCCATCCGGAGCAAGCTCTGGCACGAGGAGCACGAGATATTCGACGCCTACGACCTCGTGGATAGCTCCCTTATCGAGGTGGACACTGCGGCGGGATTTCTGCCCCTTTTCGCCGGAGCCGCTTCGAGGGGGCAGGCCGAGAAGCTCTACGCAAGGCTCAATTCAAGTTCGTTCTGCGCGCTTCACCAGGGCAACTGCTTCACTGTGCCGAACTACGACACTCAGAAGGCGGGGTTCGACCCCTCGAACTACTGGCGGGGGCCGGTGTGGATAAACATCAACTGGATGCTGGCCCAGGGCCTCAGGCGATACGGCTACACCCTCAAGGCCGATTCCCTGCAGAAGGACCTACTCCAACTCCCGATACGGTTCGGCTTCCACGAGTATTTCGATTCCTTCGACGGCACCGGCTACGGAAGCGACAACTTCAGCTGGACCGCGGCCCTTTTCATAGACCTGGTCTCAGACTTCTACGAAGCCGAAAAGAAGCCCCTCGGAAGGAAGTTGGCCGACTTCGCCAGAGGCATCGCGGCGGGGGAACACATACTTAACGGGGGGGACGAAATGCCCGACGCCCCCGCCGGGGAGCTCGGAGAGCGCCTCATGGGGAGCATCCGCGCCCTGCGAGACAGGTTCTATGACACGGGGCGCGGGCGAGTGGACTACGAAGCCCTGAGGGACTCCGGAGAATACCGCCGTTATCGCGCCTTGACCAACGGGCTGAGGGACTTCGACCCCTTCTCGCTCGTGGGCCGCCGCGAGAAGATATCGTTCTGGGTCAACCTCTACAACACAATCGTGGTGGACGCCATAGTGTCGCTGGGGATATCCCGGTCCGTCAAGGAAGTCCCCGAGTTCTTCAGCAAGGCGAAGTACGTGATAGGCCCCCACGTTTTTTCGCCCGACGACATGGAGCACGGCATACTCAGGGCCAATGCCCGGCCCTGGTTCCGTCCCTTCCGCCAGTTCGGGCCCGCCGACCCAAGGCTCCCCCTGGCCATAACGCCCGTGGACCCGCGGGTGCACTTCGCCCTGGTGTGCGGCTCGCGCTCCTGCGCGCCCATCAACTATTACGATACCGAGCGGATCGACGAGCAGCTCCAGGAGGCCGCCCGAAGCTTCGTGAACTCCTCCGAGGTGCTGGTTCTGCCCGAGGACGGAAAGATGCTCATATCCGAGATATTCAGGTGGTACGACAGGGACTTCGGGGGCCGGAAGGGGATAATAGACTTCATATACGATTTCCTCGCCGACGACAGGGCCCGCGACTTCATAAGCAGCCATGCCGGGGAGCTGGACATCGAATACCTGCACTACGACTGGAACCTCAACCGCTGAGCCCAACGGCGCGGAAATTACGGCCGCCCATGAGCGAGGCTCCGCCTCCGGGAATCCCCGCGGCGGCCGCGAGGCCCTGATAACACCGCGAGGGTCAGGAAGGGCCCGCGTCCGGAATCAGGGAGGGCCGATCTGGGGGAGCC
>JASFVA010000018.1:0-12838 GCA_050050055.1 Nitrospirota bacterium | reverse complement strand
GGAGCGCGTGCTCGGCGAGCGCAATATCCCCGCGGGCGAAGTGCTTTCCGACCCCCTCCAGAGGCTCTGGATCGGAAACGCGGCGTCGCCCCCCCGCGTGGGCTTCCTGTTTCCGGGCCAGGGGTCGCAGCGGCTGAACATGGGGCGCCCCCTTGTGGAGCGGCACCCCTGGGCCCGGGAATTTCGAGACACCGTGGACTCCTGGCTCTCCGAAGAGGGCTATGAAAAGGTAAGCGGCTATGCGTACCGCCCCCTCGACCGGGCACTCGACGATAAACAGGCCGAACAATGGAAAGCGGAGCTGTCCCGTTCGGAAATAGCGCAGCCCGCCATCTGCATGGCGTCGCTCCTGTGGGCCCGGCATCTCGACCGCTTGGGCATTAGGCCCGTCGCGGCTGGCGGCCACAGCCTCGGGGAGTTGACCGCTTTCCATGCGGCTGGAGCTTACGACGACGAGACATTGCTCAAGTTCGCGGCCTTCAGGGGAAGGGCCACGGCGGCCTCCGTCGACCGTCCCGGCAAGATGGCCAGCCTGGCCTGCGGGCGGGACAGGGTCGAGGAATTGTTGAGGTACGTCGAAGGCTACGTCTTGATCGCCAATATAAACAGCCCTACGCAAACCGTGATATCTGGCGAGGGCTCGGCAGTGGACCGTGCGGTCCAGGCGGCAGAGAGCGCGGATATCAGGGCAAGGCTCCTCCCTGTGTCCAACGCGTTTCACTCGCGATTCATGGCTGCGGCCGCCGAAAGGCTCTACCAGTCGGCCCCCGTCCCGGAGACCCTCGGCAACGGAACGCTGAAATTGTTTACATCCACGGACGGCAAAGAGGTCCCGCCGGGAACCGGCCTGAAAAGGCATTTTTCCGAGCAGGTAACGCACCCGGTAGATTTTGTCTCCCTTGTAAATAATATGAGAGCAAATTGCGACATCCTGGTAGAGGTGGGCCCGGGCCGCGTGCTGTCGGATCTGGTCGGGTCAATCGCCGATGCCGACGGCAGTGCGTGCCTGCCCGTCGAGCCGAAGGCAGGCGACGACCGCGCCCTCAACGTACTTCTCGGGTGCTTTTTCGCGCGCGGAGGCGACGTCAACTGGCCGGCCCTCTTTGAAAACCGTCTCGTGAGGCCTTTCGTCCCCGCCTCTGAACGCGAGTTCATCGACAATCCCTGTGAACGCCTCCACGACGAGGCCGGAGAGAGCGCCGTCGCGCCTTCCCTCTCCCTCGTGGATCTGTCCACAACGGCCCCCCCTGCGGAGCTCGAGGATTCCGGCCTCTTCTCCAGGCAGCAGACGGAGCTCATCCGCAGGTTGATACACCTGGAATTGCAAAAAGGCGGCCTCGAAACCGGGGAGCAAGCCGCTGGCGCCGCGGAGAAAGCACCGCAAGCAGAAACGCCGCCTGCCCCAAAGCGCGAACCTCCCCCGCCTTCGACCGCCCCGTCGGCCGACCCGGATATGTTACTGGACCTCGCATCGGAAATGACGGGCTTTCCGAAGAGCTCGATATCCCTGGCCCATCGCCTGCTGGACGACCTCAATCTCGACTCCATCAAGGCCGGGCAGTTCGTGGGCCGGGCGATGAAGCTGCTTGGAGTGCGGGGAGATCAGATAGACCCCACGAGCATGGCGAACAGCTCGCTAGAGGAAATATATGACCGTCTTCTGCCCCACGCAGGGACGCCCGACTCGCAGGAAACCGAGACTCTTGCCAAGCCCTCCGAAGCGCCGCCCCTTAAAAAGGCCGGCTGGGTCCGCGATTTCAAAGTAGCATACGTGGAGCAGGAGCTTCCGTCCTCAACGTCCCTCGATGAAACCGCCGGAGCGGCCCCGGCTGAAACGAGGCGCGTCCTGATCGTCTCTCAAAGCGGAGACGACACCATCGGCGCGAACATGAGGGGCATTATGAGCAGCAGGGGAGTAGAGGCGACGTTGGTTGATTTCGAGGGGCTCAGAAGCAGCACGCCCCATGACCATAGCAGGCACGACTATTTCGTGTTCCTGCTGCCGAGGCCCAGGGGCAGGGGGCTGCTTGACGACCGGGAAGCTCATGAGATGGCCTCAAGAATGCATTCCATCGGAAGGGTCATAACTTCCCTGAGGACGAAAACCCCCAAACCGACATATGCAGTCGTGCAGTTTGGCCCTGGCGATTTCTTCAAGGCGGGCTCGAGCTTCTCCCTTGAGGCAAAAGGGAGCGCGGCTTTCCTGTCAAGCCTGCACCTCGAAAATCCGGACGAAAGAATACGGATTTTGGAGTTCCACGACTCCGCCGACGCCGCCGGGGTCGTTGATAAGCTCATGGCGGAGCTCCACGCCGGGGAGCGGTTCTGCATGGCCGCCTTCGACGGCCGTCTAATGCGCCGGGTTCCGACGCTCAAGCCCCTCGCCGCCCGCAGCTTCACGGAAAGGGATATTCACTGGACGGCGGAAGACGTCGTGCTCGTGACGGGAGGGGCCAAGGGCATCACGGCGGAGTGCGCCCTTGCCTTTGCGAGGAAGACCGGGGTGAGACTGGCCCTCGTGGGGAGCACGGCGAAGATCGAGGATGACGACGAAATAAAAAACGCCCTCGGCCGCTACAGGGAAGGCGGGGTCGAACATCGCTACTATGCCTGCGATATCGCCGACAAACGGCGCGTCATGGACCTGAAGGAGCAGGTGGAGCGGGACCTCGGCCCCATAACCGGCGTTATCCACGGCGCCGCCGTCAACAAGCCGCGCCGCTCCGAGGAGGTCTCCCTGGACGAAGCCATTGCGGAGTGCGCGCCCAAGGTCATCGGCGCCGTCAATCTCTGCGAGTGCCTAAGGGAAAACCCGCCGAAGCTCTTCGTCGGCTTCGGCTCCATCATAGGCATCTCCGGCATGGGCGGCAACGGGTGGTACGGGTTTTCAAACGAAGTCCTGAATCTGCTTCTGCAGCGGTTCAAGGCTCACACCGGCGTCACCGAGGTGATCACGCTGGCCTTCAGCGTCTGGGACGAGGTGGGCATGGGGGCAAGGATGGGCAGCGTTTCCTTCCTGTCGAAAATGGGCATCCACCCCATACCGAAAGACAGGGGCGTGGAGCACTTCCTGCGGCTTATGGAGAAGGACCCCGGAGAGAGCCAGGTCGCCGTATCGAGCAGGCTCGGGGATATCGACACCCTGTGGAGGCCACCGTTGCCGGAGCGGAAGGGCGCGCGTTTCCTGGAGGAAGTGACCTATTACGAGGAGGCGGTGGAAATAGAATCCAGGGCGCGGCTGACCCTCGGAAAAGACCCCTACCTGAAGGACCATGTCTTCAGAGGCACCTACCTGTTCCCCGCGGTCTTTGGCATAGAGGCCATGGCGCAGGCTGTGTCGGCCGTCACGGGCCTTTCCGGCCTCGATTACGTGCGGCTCGAGGATGTTCGCTTGAGCCGCCCCATCACGGTTGCACCCGACGGCTCCACCGAAATACGAATCCGCGCCCTGGTCGAGGACGCACCAACGGAGGGCGAAGGATTCCGGGTAAAGGCGGGCATCACGGTCGAAGACGCGGCGTTTTCGGGAAACCACTTCGAGGCGACATTCGTTCTTGCCGAGGGAAAGGACCTGGCGCGCTATGCCGGGGAGCTCCCCGACACATTGCTCGACATCAAGCCCCGGGAGGACCTCTACGGTCATCTGCTCTTTCAGGGAGAGCGCTTCCAGAGGGTCAAGGCGATACGGTCGCTGAACGACGCCCGGTGCGTTTTCGACGCGGAGACTAAAGGCGGCAGCCCCGATGCAACCCTTCACGGAGGAGGCTTTGCCACCAACGACCCCTTCTTCCGGGACACACTTCTCCAGTCGGTGCAAATCGTCGTCCCCGACGTTGTGGCGCTGCCGGTGGAGATCGAGGAGTGGGAGATGCTCCTTAAGGAAAGGCGGGCGGGGACCCGCCGCGTGGTAACGGAAATGCTGCAGAGGGGGAAGGAGACGATCCTGACGGACGTCACCGCCGTCGACGAAGAGGGGAAAGTCGTGGAACGCCTCCGGGGATACAAGACGAAGATAATCGAGGAACTGAAGGAGGCGCCCCGGCCCGACGACCTGAGGACCCCCGACGAGTGGGACACGGCACGGATAAACCTCAAGCTCCAGTCGTTGTGCGCCCGGACAGAAACCCTAAAGCCCGTCGTCTCGATCGCGCACAGGTCAGGCCTTCACGACATGAGCAAGATCAAGAGGCGCGACGTAGAGGAGGGACTCTTCGGAAGGGCGTACGGGAAACTGAAAACCGAAAACGGCGGCCTCCCCAACGGGGCGGCCCTCGGTTGGACGGACAACGGCAAGCCCTACGTAAAGGGCGTCGAAGGAGTGGACGTATCCTTCAGCCATGACGAAAGGGTGTGCGTGTCCGTCGTGGGCAAGGCCAGCCAGGGCTGCGATATCGAGCCCGTGGCAAACCGCAGCGAAGAGGAGTGGCGGGAGCTGCTCGGCCTGATGAGGGCTCCTCTTCTTCGGAGCGTGGCCGACATAGACAACTCCGTCGATAAGGCCGGATACCGCATCTGGTGCGCCCTCGAGGCGCTCAGAAAGGCCGCTGGCATGAATGACGGCGACCTCGCATATGACTCCCACGTAGAGGACTGCGTCATCTTCAAGGGCGGCGAGCTGCGCATCCTCACCTTCCCGGCCCGGCTCCTAAGGGGCGGCGAGAGGATGCTCGCCATAGTAACCAGGAAACAGGGGGCCCAGGGCGGCGGCGCAACCGTAAAAAGAGGAAAAGACATCGAGGAAGAGTGCTCCTCTCGGGGCCGCTTTGTCGAAGGCGGTCCCCAGGGCCAGAAAATATTCGTCTGCAGTTTCCCCCTTAGCCTGAGGGACAGTTCCACTATCGGGGGAGGCGTGTACTTTGCCAGATATTTCGATTGGTTGGGAGAGGTGCGGGAGGAGGCCCTGAAGCCCATAGGGGAATTGATTGCCGACCAATTCTATAACGGGCATTTCATGGTCACCAATTTCACGCGCACCGAGATATTCGGCTACGTCAGAAACCACGAGACGATGGAGGCCAGGGCCTGGATAGACAGAGTGTTCGGGCCCGACAACTCGTCCTTGCTGTTGAATTTCGAGTGGCGCAAGCTCACGGCCGGGGGAACATCAAAGCCGGTGGCTTTCAGCCAGCAGCAGGTCTCCTGGATAAAGACCGTGGGGCATGGTGTCGTCGAACAGGTCCCGTGCCCGGAATTCTTCATGGATTTCATCGTTAAGAACGATTTACTCCCCAGGACTGACAGCGCGGGCCCCGGGGAAGGCCTTTCGGCCGAGCCGGCCATATCCGCCGAGGGTCTCGGGAAGCCCCTTTACGAGGGCGATGTCATGGGGGACGGCGACCTCCTGAAAGAAAGCGTCTTTGACACGGTCATGGAGCATTCGAACCTCGCCCAGAACGTCTATTACTCGAACTATTTCGAATGGCAGGGGCATCTTCGCGACAGATATCTGTTCGAAATATCGCCCGAACAATACAGGGGGATGGGCGTGCAGGGACAGCTTGCCTGCGTGGACTGCAAGATACACCATCTGCGGGAGGCGATGCCATTCGACCGCATTGCCGTGAGGATGAAGCTGCAAAGGCTTTACGAGCGCGGCGTCTCCCTCTTCTTTGAATACTTCAGGGTCGACCCCGGGGAGACAAGGCAGAAGCTGGCTTACGGATACCACACCCTCGCCTGGGTGCGGGTTGACGGGTCGGATGCGTACGTCCCGCAGAGCCTCCCCGAAGTCTACGTCGAACGTATGCTAAGAAGAGACCCTAAAGACAGGTAGACCGCCCGATAAATCCTTCATAAGAGCTCATTATTCATAAACGGCAGTCTCCCGGGGAACTACCGCGCGGCGTTATTATCCTGCCGGCCTTGATGCGCCCCCACTGCCCATCGTCGATGAAGGCGAAGCGGCATGGGCTTGCGGAGGCTGCCTGGGCTTCGTATTTCAACTTGTGCCGCAAAAGGTTATAATAGCTGTGAAATAGAGCTTTTTCGGTTAGGGGGCGCAGTTTATTTTAATTTTCTGAGGTTAGAACTCTTGAGTCTTTTATGAGCGGGAGGGGTTCTTAGGATGCTTGGAAGAAGGGCAAACATGGTCGCCCGTCTAATGCTGGCCGCGGGGCTTTGCGCGGCGGTGCTGTGGGGCTGCGGATACGGCGTGAGGCGCGCCCCGGGCGACCCCGTCAGGATAGGCGCCATAGAAAACTCCACCTACGAGGCCCGCCTCGAAGACCGGCTCGCCGAAGCCCTGGCCTCGGAGCTCCTGAAAAACGGCATCCGGGTGGACGATGGCGCCGACCGCGCCATAGAGGGCACCTTGGAAACCCTGACTATCGAGAGCGTCGCCGAGTCCGACGAGGTGACCACCACATATAGGATAACCATCACGGGCAGTTTTATCCTGAGGGGGCCGGGCGAAGAGGAAAGGAGACTGCCGGGAAGGGGGAAGTACATAACCACCTTCTCAAGCAGGGGCGACCTCACCTCCGTCATAGCCCAAAAAGACCTGGCCATAAGTCGCGCGGTCAAGGACCTGGCCGAGGAAATATCGGCCCAAGTCCTGTACATGAGATAGGCGCCGGCAGTTCAGGGGCCGGCCTTTTCCCCGGACGATGAAAGTCCTGGAAGCAGCTAAAACCTTAAGCCCCTCTCCTTCAGCGACTTGGGGTCCACGCCGGAGGAGGTGAGGAGCTTCATTATCTTGTTCCTGGGAAAGATGTTATAGACGAAGATGCCGAGTACGAGGATAATGGCGAAGAGCTTCGCCTCGTTCTGCCTCGCCGCGGTGTAGGCGAGGAACAAAAACGCCACTCCGAGATAGAGGGTCCTTTCGTAGGACGAGGCCAGGAGTCCCCTCAATGTAAGAAAATCGTTCTTGTCGAGTTCCGGGATCGCCCCCTCGCCAAGGGAATCAAGGCCCTTTTTCCTCTTGTAATATAGGGCGATTATCGCGATACCCGCGACAAGGTATATAAGGACCTCTACGGTAAATACCAATCCGGGACCTCGCTCGCATATCTGAAAGCCCAGAAGAAAATGGACCCGCCGGGTGTGCCCCCGGCGAGTCCATCATATGCCATGCCGAAACTCGATCTAAAGCCCTTCTTCCTTCTTAAGGGCATCGTCTACGTTTTCGTAGCAACGCTTCTTCTCCTCATCGGAGAGTTTCGAAGGGTCCTTCAGGTCCGAAAGCTTGCAGACGAACTGCTTGCCCGCAGCGTCCTTGAGGAGCACGAACTGCATTGCCGTCGATTCCGTGATCTCCGGTTTCTTCTCTTCCGCCATTTTTCCCCCTCCAAATAGAAGGCCCCGGCCCGGAGGCCGGGGCCCGCTGTTGTTTTACGGAGTTACCTCGAAACCAGCTATGTTGGGTATCTGCATCCCGTGGTGGAACAGGTAGGCGATGAGTATAGCCACCGGTATGATGAACAGGAACAGGGCCACGAAATACACCCATACCATCTTGCCGAACTGGGCCTCTTTCAGTTTCTTGAAGTCCGTGATGATGCCGAGGCTCATGAAGGTGAGCATGAAGAAGAGCTTCCTCATCCCCTTCTCCACAGGCACGGCTCCCGCCTTCACGGATTTCAGGAAGGGCCCCGCCTCAGCGGCTCCAGACTGCCCGGGGCCGAAATACAGGGCCAGCAGGAAGAACCAGCAGAAGAAGTACCCGAGCACAAACTTGGGGAAACGGTGCCAGACCTCGGAGCCCGGCACCCGTTCCCCCGGTCTTCGGTCTATCCGGTACACCCAGATCATCGCCAGAACGAAGGCCCACAGGCCTATGAACATGTCGATCCACACCTTGGTCATGACCGCGCTCGCGGTGATGATGCCCTCCGGCCACACCGTGGCGCCCGCGGTATCCACTTCCACCTTGTTGCGCATGAAGGCGTCCATGAGCTCTCCGGCCGCCGCGTCGGCCCCGTCGGTCTTCACCGACATGCCCATGGCCGCTCCGGCCACGAGGGGATCCTTCGTGGTAGGCCAGACGTGGGTGAAAAAGCCCGGCAGAATAACGAGCTCTATCACGGCCCATACGACCACCAGGGCCGAGACCATGATGGAGACCACCGGCTTGGCCCTGACCGCGCCGCCCGTGGCCACCGCGGCCGAAACGCCGCAGATAGAGATGCCGGAGCCCAGCACCGCCGCCGTCTTACGGGGAAGCTTGAATATCTTCCTCGATATGACGTACACGCCGGGCCAGAAAATGAGGTAAGCCACCACTGTCGCCGCCGCACCGGCGACGAAGAGCTCGAACGTCAGCTCCGTGGCCTGCTGCCCGAGTTTCTGGGACATGCCCGAAAGTTTTATCGGGAGGTATCCCAGCTTAACGCCGAGGGTCACGATGGCCGTTTTAATGTACCATTCCGGCTTCGCTGCCTCGCTCAAGTAGCTCGCGAACCCCTTGAAGAAGTTGCCGATGATGAGCCCTATGATGAGGGCGAGGATGAAAGATCCCCCGCCGCCGAGCGAGAGGGCGAAACTTAGCCCGTACTTTTCCATATTCAGCTTGTTAGCGGCTATGAACCCGTGATGCCCGATGAACCACGTCCCGATCGTAAGGAAGTAGATGATGGTCCACCCGGCGACGAACTTCTTCATGTTCCACCGCATGAACGCAGCGCCTACGCACACGGCCGCGCCGAAAAGGACGTAGGACCAGATGACGCTCGACCACCCGAGGCCCGAGTAGAATTCCTTGGAAGTGGCGCTGTATTTCTTGCCGAGGGCGTAAAATGCCTTGCCAATCTCGCCCTTGCCGCCTTCGGGGACGCTCAAGACCCACTTGGTTGGGTACACCATCCATCCCACGAGGTCGATTCCGAATATGTTCAGGAGGGACAAAAAGAAAAACCCGACGCCGAGCCACACGGCCCACCAGTCCTCCTGGGTCGTCATCCCCGTGTACCATTTTCGATTAGGGTCTGCCATATTAAATATCCTCCTCTACCCTTTGACTTCGACAACCCTGTTAAAGTAATGTTGGGCATACTGGCGTATCCACTGTGGTATTGTGGCGTTGTCGAAGGCCATGAACACTTCTGCCCTTTCCCCCTCCTTGAGCATCCCCTTTTCCTTTAAAAGGCGTTCGACCCCCTGGTCGAGCTCTTCGAGCGAGGGGGCGAAAACGGAATCGCCTTCGAGGGATGCCACCCAGTTTCTTCCGTCATGCCAGATCGTGCAATCCATCATGACGGGTCAGTGTAGCACTGAGGTTGGTACGAGAAAAAGGCCGATGACAAGCGCAATCACTGCGGCCACCAACGACCACACCACGAGCTTCGTCTCGATGGGCTCCCACGGCTCGGCGCCCGCCAGAACGTCCTCGGCCTCCAGGGCCGCGCCTGTCAAAGACCCGGTCCCGGAAGTTCCCTTTTCCTTCTCCTCCATCGTTCCCCTCCTTAAGTTGGGTTTATGGATTTATAAGGATGCCCCGAAAATCGCCTACCACTAAAATAGAGTTCGCCATCGCCTTTGTCAACCCCTATTTGAAAGTTTAGGTCCGCTGCGCTCTCCTCTATTTCACGGCGCTCCGCTCTCGCGCGAAAAAGGCATTAGGAGACCTTTCCCCTCCCCCGAGGGGTAGGAAAGGGGAGGGGAAAGGATGCCCGGCGAAAAAACGGGCCATTCTGATCCTTGTTTTTTATTCTTCTTCCTCCGGCTTAAGGGCATCGAGCGACTCCTCGAGCTTCTTCACCTTCTTCTCGAGCTTCTTTATCCTGGCGAAGTTTATCCACTGCTCGTCATCGATGGGGAAGTCGCCGTAGTGCGAGCCGTACACCCTCCAGGAATCGTCGTAATTAGCCGGGTTCTCGAAGCCCAGGAGCCTCAGCTGCAGGTACGTGAGCGTGGACCTGGTCCCGGTCTGGCAGTACGCTATGGTCCTCTTGTTCCTGTCGAGGCCCTTGTAGAAATCGGCGACCCTGTCTGGCGAGAAAAAACCATTGTCCACCATGTCGCCCGATGCCGGGTCCTTGGACTTGTCGAACGTGTCCTTGTGCGAAACGTTGATCGTCGTGTGCGGTATGTGTCCGGCCCTGATGGCGCGCTGGTCCGCCCCCTTGTACTCCTTTTCCGTCCTTGCGTCGACGATCTGTACGCCCTTCTTCTTGCCCGTGGCGATCTGGACCATCTCGTCGGTCGAGGCGTACCTGGAGGCGACACGATTGGCCTTGAAGGTCTTGGCGGCCTTTATGGTCGGCTTGTTGTCCAGCGGATAGCCGGCGTTTATCCAGCCGTCGATGCCGCCGTTCATGACGTGAACCTTGTCGTGGCCCACGAGCTCCAGAATCCAGAAAGCCACGCCTACGTCCTTCATGGTGTCCGTCACCGTGTGCTCGCCGTAGATGACCACGTGCGAGTCGTTGCCGATGCCCACCTTGCCGAAGAGCTTTTCGTACTTCGCGTCGTCAAACACCCTTGACGTCTTGTCCCTGAGGCCTTTCTTGCAGCGCTTGCCCAGGCTGATGGCGCCGGGCACGTGCCCCTTCGCGTAGTCCTTTAGCTTCCTGCAGTCCAGCACCACCCAGTTGGAATCGTCGATGTGCTTCTTTACCTCCTTGGCGTCCAGGAGCAGATCCGGGTTGGCCCACTGCGCCGCTTGCGCCATGCCCACCGAAGTCAGCATGAAAACCGCAACGGCCAGCAATACTAATACTTTCCTTTTCATCTAATACCTCCTCCCTCTCGGTTCGCGTTAAAGCTTCCGTAAAACGGAGCTTCCAATGTTGCCTCCTCCGGGAAGCGGCTCATTTCGCAAGCATAACCGGGACGTCGGCCCTGTTGGCCACTTCCCGGCTTACGCTCCCCATGAGAAGCGTGTGCAGCCTTTTCCCCCTTGATCCCACAACGATCATTCCCACGCCTTCCTCCTTGGCTGCATTGAGTATCTCATCGGCGGGATGACCTTCCTTTACCACACTCTTGATTCCCTTTATCCCTCTGTCTTCGAGCGACTTTCTGAAATGGTCGAGGATCGCCTCGGTCCTTTTGTCGAGTGCCTTCTGGTATTCGGTCCCTTCCAGCTCCTCCTTCAGCGTCGACATCTCAGCCTTGCCGAGCATCTCGTCCATCAGCGACCTGCCCTCTATCTTCTGGGTGTGAAAGAGCACCACCTCCTCGGGCGGATTGCACGAGAAGACATCCACAAAAGCTTCTATCGCATTCATCGAGCCCTTGCTGTCGTCTACTGCCACGAGAACCTTCTTCATTCTTCTTCCTCGTAAAGTTGCTGATAGAACTTTTCGGCTTCTTCACCCAGGTCGGCCCCTAACCCTTCGCCGCCTCCCACGCCATAGGCAGGAGCCTCCTGCTTTTCGAAGTAGCCGGGCTGGATCCCGCTCGAATACGACACCCTGAAGCCGACCATGAAAATCAGGACCAATGCCACCACAGCTACCGCAAGCAAGCGCGAGTTCATCTATTCCTCCTCTCCTGCGCCATAGAGCTCCTCGTAATATTTCTCCATGTCCTCGTCTATCTCCACGGCGACTCCTTTTTCCTCCCTGTCGCTGAAGACCCCCGCGTGTATGTACGGGGGTATGCTATACCCCAGCATGAAGGCCAAGAAAAGGGTCACCGTAATCATCACTATCGCAAAGGTCTTCTTGTGCATCTCCAGTCCTCCTCGTCAGGGGTCTCCCGCTTCAAGCGCTCTTCTTGATGGTGAAGACGTACTTTCCGCCTTCCATGTTCTTTCCCACTACCTCGTTGCCGGAGGCGTCGCACATCGCGGTTATCGACTCCGACGACGAGGGGTTGTCGAACACCACCTCCAAAGTTCCGCCCGCTGGGATCTTCTCCAGCATCTTCTTGGTGTATATCTGCGGATGGGGACAAACATACCCCAGGCAGTCCAGCTGGTAAACACCATCGGTCTTTTTCTCGAATTTTATTGCCATTTTCCTCTTCCTCCTTCTTCCTTATAGATTTAAAGGTCCAGAGCGGCCATTTCCTTGGCCATCTTTCGCTCGGTCCACCAGTTGAAGAACCTCACGCCCAGGAAGGCCCCGCCGATCATTCCGATGCCGAAAAGCCATCCGGCCGGGTCGCCGTTTGCGACCCTGACGAAGAAGCCCCCCACGTTACAGCCCAGGCCGAGCCTGGAGCCGATGCCCATGAAGAAGCCGCCGGCTATCGCCCACACGGCGAGCTCCCTGGTGGGTTTCTTGAACTTGAACTCGTTGCTCAGGAGCGCCATCACGGCCGCCCCGCCTATTAGGGCCAGAGACATCCAATCCGCGGGGTTTAGGGCGGGGTTGGGGATTCCGTTAATGTATCCGAAGAAGATGTTGTCCATGTTGTCCCAGCCCAGCTTCTGCCATACCCAGCCGACCCACTGCGCCTCCTGGGTGGTGACGTACCAGTAGCCGGGGTCGAAGACCGTCCCCCTTGCCGAGAGGCCGAAGTCAGAGCCGAGCCTCTGGAGGATTTCCCCGGCGTTCCTCACCCCGAACTTTATCCTGAGGCCCTCGAGAACGAACATCTGGAGGCCGCAGGCTATGCCCAGGATTCCGCCGGCAATGGCGGTCCTCTTAGATGAGCGGAGCATGTTCCAGAACCCCGTAAGCCTCTCGCCCAGCGTCAGGCTCCCGGGGTTCCCTTCCTGCTTTACGGCCCCTTTGTGGGTCTTCCTTCCCCAGATAAGGTACACCACAGTAAGGAGGAGCATGGCGGGCAGGAATACGCCCACGAAAACATTCCCCAAGTAAGCCCCTATCCAGGACTCGTTTTCGAACCCCAGCATCTGGGCAAAGGAGGTGATGGGCTGGTCCCACACGTAGCCGGCCAGGTACTGGTCCACCCAGCCGTCGCCCACGTTGATGACATCCGGCAGCCC
>JASFVA010000017.1:0-12937 GCA_050050055.1 Nitrospirota bacterium | reverse complement strand
CATAGACGAAGACGAGTGGAAGGACACCGGGCACCGGTTCTTCTACCTCGGCGACTTCAGGCCCCACGAAGGGAAGGCCCCCCACGAAAAGCGGCAGTACTACGCCGAGGTCTGGACCCAGCTGTCGGGCGACACCCTCTACTTCGCCGTCAAGACCGACACGCCCTACTGGGTGGGCCTCATGTTCAAGGGCGACGCCAACCTGGGCATGCTCGGGGCCTACCGCGACGCCAAGGTCCTCACCTCCTACGGCACCGTCACCGACCGGCACTTCACGCAGCGGCCCGACAAGACCTTCTTCCTCGCCCTCGACGAGCAGGACGACGTCCTGGAAAAGGGCGTGAGGCAGGGGGACTTCTATACCTACGAACTGGCGTTCCCCCTCGACTCGGGCGACGAGCTCGACATCCCCTTCGAGCGGGACCGGGCCTACAACATGCTCCTTGCCGTGGGAAACACCCTGGAGCACCATGGCATATTCACGATGGACGACAGCCACAAGAACCACGACCACTCCAAGAACAACGAGCACCACGTGGACGTCTGGGCCAGCGCCGAGACCACCTTCAGGATAGGCTCGCCGGCCCGGGAGGACGTCTTCGGCGCCCCCGTGGAGCCCTCCTTCTCAAGCTACGTCTCGGGCTTCGACCCCTCAAAGAGCGGCGCCCACTTCCACTACGCCATGGAGGGGTTCAAGGACTTCGCCGGAAGGAGCACGGCGGCCTTCGCCGCGGCGCTCCTGGCCGCCCTGGGGGTGCTGGGCGCCACGTTCTTCGGCCTGAGGAGGCTCAGGACCCCGGCGTCGGGCGGGCCCGGCGCCGGGGGCGTGGACCTCTTCCGCTTCGGCTGGGTGAGGCGCTTCGCCATGTGGAGGCACTTCAGGACAGTCTTCATAGTGCCCACGCTCCTGATATTCATAGCCATAGTGGTGCTCGGGTTCATGGACGTGCAGGACGGGCGGAGGAACATCGCCACGGTGTACACCTGGACCCTCTGGTGGAGCCTCGTGGTCTTCAGCCTCGTCCTCATGGGCCGCTTCTGGTGCATGATGTGCCCCTTCGCGGCCATAGGCGACATCGCCCAGAGGATGTTCTCCCTCGACAGGAAGCTCCCCCGGAAGCTCAGGAACATGGGGTTCCAGGCCCTGGCCTTCGTGGCCCTGACGCTCGCCTACACCATAATCGCCTTCGACTCGAAGCCGCTGGTGACCTCCATAGTCATAATCGTCATTCTCGCTGCCGCCGTGGTCTTCAGCGTGATATACAGGAGGCGCTCCTTCTGCCGCCACCTCTGCCCCATAGGGGCGGTGATCGGGCTCTACTCCACCCTCTCGCCGGTGGAGATTAAACCCCGGAGCCAGTCGCGCTGCGACGCCCACGCCAAAAAGACCTGCGAGGCCGCCTGCCCCATGCTCGAGGCCCCGCAAGATAAGGAAAACAACATCTACTGCAACTTCTGCATGAAGTGCCTCCCGGCCTGCCCCAGCGCCAACCTGTCGCTGAGGCTCAGGCCCCTGGGAAGCGACCTCTACGCCCGCAGGACGAGGACCACCTCCGAGGCCGTGGCCTCGGTGCTCCTTCTGGGGGTTATAGTGGTCGAGACGCTTTCGATGACGAGCGTATGGGAGCCCCTGAAGGCCTGGGTAGGCTCTCTCGCGGGGCTCGACTCCCAGGCGGCCGCCTACACCGCGACCTTCGCCCTCACGGTGGCCCTCCCGGTGCTGGGCTTCGCCCTGGCCTGCTGGGGGCTCAGCGCGTGGCTCGGGAAGAGGGACTACCCGGTGAGGGACCTGGTGGTGGACTTCGCCTTCATCTATATCCCCCTGGGGGTCTCGCTCCACCTGGCCCACAACCTCCAGCACCTGTTCATGGAAGGGCCCGTGGCCGTGCCGGCGACGATAAGGCTCCTTCAGGAGGCGGGCGTGGGGGCCTCGTGGTTCGTGAACTGGAACCCCCAGGCCCTGTTCGGGGCCAAGGCGCTCTTCGCCCTCCAGATGGCTATTGTCGGAGCGGGGCTGGGCGTGACGCTGTATTCGCTCCACCAGGTGCTCAGGCGCCTGGGCGCGCCCCTCGGGAGCCTCTACAAGATGGCCTCCGTCGCCGCCCTATACGCCCTGGTGGTGATACTTTCGAACATCTACCTCCTGGGCCTCCCCATGAGCGGAAGGCACGTGCACTGAGGGCGCTCCTCACCCCCTGAGGGCGACCCTGTATTTCTTCAGCTTCACCTCGGGCTGGTAGGACTCCTTGGCGAAGCGAAGGGTCTCGATGTCGAGGTCGGGCTCGAAGTTCATGTACTTGTACTTCTGCGGGAGTATCCCGGCGAAGTTGGCGAACATGTACTGGTAGATGCCCTTGAAGTCCGTGCGGGCCTTGGCGAAGTGGAGGACGAAGGTCTCGTCGTTGACCTCCTCGCCGATGACGAAACCCGCCGGCTCCCCCTGGGCGTAGTAGATTCCCCCGCACAGGACGAGCTCTTCGTAGAGCGTCAGGGCCTCGTGGCAGGGAACGTAGTCGGCGGTGCCCATCCTGCGGCTCTGGGTGTTCTGCCACCTGTCGAGGACCGCCAGGGCGTCTTCCATCCTGTCCTTCGTGAGGGGCAGGGCCTCGTGCCGGTAGTGGGAGGTGAAGTAGTTGAGCAGGTTCTTCTTACTGTGGAGCTTCCGTCCGGGGTAGGTGCTCATCTTTTCGGTCAGGTAGATGTAGTCCATGTCGCCCTCCTCGAAGGAGAGGCTGAACTGCCCCGGGTCGAAGAGCCCGCCCTTGTCCTCGGGCACCGGAAAGAGGAAGTCCACGTCCCGCAGGAGCTCCCTCAGGAGGCCGGGGTCGACGTCCTCCACGTCCCTCGTGGGCATAACGTAGGTGCGGCCGTCGTAGCTCCTGCCCCTTACGAAAACGTCGCCGTCCAGGAGCACTTCGTAGTCGTGGCTTCGCCTGAAGAGGTAGAGGTTGGCGAAGCTGTACTCCGAGATGCCGGTCTCTATCTCCCGGAGCCTCGCCTGGAGGAGCCCCTGGTGTTTAAGGTCAAGCCTCTCCGCCCGCATGGCTATAATGATATAGGCATCCGGCCTTCGGTTCAACATATTTCCCTCCGCTCGCGGGCAGCCGGAAGGCCCCCCTAAGGCACCCTAACGGTTAATAAATCTGGTAATATATCTCGATGAAACCGCTCGTGATCATGCCCACGTACAACGAGAAGGAAAACCTGCCCTTAATCCTCATAAAGATCCTGGAGAAGGAGAGCTTCGACATCCTCGTCGTCGACGACAGCTCCACCGACGGCACCACCGAGATAGCCGAGCACTGGACCAAGAACGACCCCAGGGTCCATCTCCTCCAGAGGCCCGGGAAGCTCGGCCTGGGCACGGCCTACCTCGCCGGATTCAAGTGGGGGCTCGAAAGGGACTACGACTGCTTCATCGAGATGGACGCCGACCTCTCGCACGACCCGGCGGTGCTCCCGCTGTTCCTCGACGAGGTGGAGGGAGGGGCGGACCTCGTGGTGGGCTCCCGCTACCTGGGCGGCACCATAAGCGTCGTGGGGTGGGACTTCCGCAGGCTCCTCCTCTCGAGGCTCGGAAACATCTATGCGGCCACGCTCCTCAGGACCCGCCTCACGGACATGACAAGCGGCTTCAGGGCCTTCAGCCGCAGGGCCCTGGAGGCCATAGACCTCGAGGCCGTCCACTCCGAGGGCTACGCCTTCCAGATAGAGCTGGCCTACAGGGTGTGGCGGGAGAGGCTCAACGTTAGAGAAGTCACCATCGTGTTCACCGAGAGGGCCCACGGCAGTTCGAAGATCTCCCAGAACATAGTCCGCGAGGCCCTGGCCCTGCCCTGGAGGCTGAAGATCGAGGACGTGACGTGCGGGGTCAGGAGGTCTCTCGGGCCGAGGAGAAGGCCCGGGGGCGTGAATTAGAGGTCCAGAAAGGAGGCCCGCCAATGGCCGAAAGCAAGAAGAGAGAGCACAAGAACCTCTACGCCGTCATCATGGCGGGGGGCAAGGGCACGCGTTTCTGGCCCCTTTCCCGCGAAACCTTCCCGAAACAGTTCCTCAAGATAGTGGGCGAGCGCACCCTCATCCAGGAGACCATCCACCGCCTCTACGGCGAGGTGAAGCCCTCGAACACCCTCATAGTGACTACGAAGGGGCAGAGCGACATCGTTCGCTGGCAGCTCATGGAGATACTGGAGGACGTGAAGTGCGTGATAGAACCCGAGGGCCGCAACACCGCCGCGGCCATAGCCCTGGCGGCGTACAAGCTCCACAAGAAAAACCCCCGGGCCTCCATGCTCGTGCTTCCCTCGGACCACTACATAAGCGACGTCGAGGCCTTCAGGGAATCCGTCAGGCTCGCCGCCGAGGTGGCCGAAAAGGGGAGCATCGCTACCTTCGGCATCAAGCCCTCGAGGCCCGAGACGGGCTACGGGTACATCAAGGCGGGGAAAAAGCTCCGGGGCGGCGTCTACGCCGTGGAGAAGTTCGTCGAGAAACCGGCGGCCAAGACCGCCAAGAGCTTCGTCAAGGAGGGCTCCTACTACTGGAACAGCGGGATGTTCCTCTTCAAGACCTCGGTCATAATCGATGAGTTCAAGCGCTACATGCCCGAGGTGCACGAGGCCTTCGTAAAGATAAGGCCCAAGCTCAACACCTCCAGGGAGGACGACGCCCTGGCCGAAATCTACGGCTCCCTGCCCAACGTATCGATAGACTACGGCGTCATGGAGAAGTCCGGCAAGGTCGCCATGGTGGCGGCCTCCTTCCCCTGGTCCGACATCGGCAGCTGGAGCGCCCTGGACGAGGTCCTCGACAGGGACGCCAGCGGCAACGTCTCGCTCGGAAACGTGGTGGGCATCGACTGCGAGGACTCCATATTCTTCGAGGGCGGGACGAGGCTCATAGCCGCCCTGGGCCTCAAGGACATGGTCGTCGTGGACACCGCCGACGCTACCCTCATCGCCCCGAAGGACGACGTCCAGAAGGTCAAGGACCTGGTGGGCAGACTGAAGGAGGAGGGCAAGGAGGAATACCTCACGCCCAGGGTGGAGGAGAGGCCCTGGGGGTACTTCTCGGTCCTCGAAAAGGGCCCCAACCACCAGATAAAGCACATCTACCTCAAGCCGCGGGCGCGGCTCAGCCTCCAGTACCACAACCACCGCTCGGAGCACTGGATAGTGGTGGCCGGCACGGCGAAGGTGCAGAGGGGGGAGGAGGTCTTCTTCGTCCACAAGAACGAAAGCACCTTCATCCCCGCCACCATGCAGCACAGGCTCGAAAATCCCGGGCTCATCCCCCTCAGGATAATCGAGATACAGAGCGGGGAGTACCTCGGCGAGGATGATATAATAAGGTCCGAAGACGTCTATGGCAGGAAAACGGGATAAGAAGAAAAAGCGCCGGGCCGAGGCGCAGGAAGAGCCGGCCGCCGAAAGCCCCGTCCTGCCCGCGGATAGAAAGGTCCAGGCCCTCAAGTTTACCGCCCGGGTGCTGCTCCTGGTGCTTTTCTTCTCTTACCTCTTCGGGGTGGCGCTTAAGTACCCCCTGAACGACCCCGACGTCTGGTGGCACCTCGAGACCGGCAACTGGACCATCGAAAACGCGCAGATCCCCGGGGACGACTATTTCTCCTACACCACCCCGAAGCCGATGAGCCCCGGCGAGGTGCGGGGCCTCAGGACGCAGTGGCTGGGGCAGGTGGTCTTCGCCCTGGCCGAAAAGGGCGGGGGCGTGGCCGGGGTGGCCACCCTGAGAAACCTGCTCATAGTCCTGCCCATGCTGATTCTGGTACTCTGGCTCGTCAGGAGGGGCATGAACCACCTGGCCGCCGTCGGGCTGGTTACGCTCCCGGCATCGCTGCTCGTCTTCCAGGTCTTCTACGCCTTCGAGCGGCCCCAGGCGTTTTCCTTCCTGCTGGTGCTCGTGGAGATAATGCTACTGGAGCGGCTGCGCTCCCGCGAGAAGGGGAAGTTCGACCTCTCCATGGTGGGGCTCCCGGCCCTGATGGCCCTGTGGTCGAACCTGCACGCCGGGTTCATCTTGGGCAACGTCATCATCTTCATATACTTCGGCTCGGAGCTCCTCCAGGTGCTGTGGCGGAAGCTCAGGGGCACCCTGTCGAAGGCGGCGCCCCCGGCCTTCTTCGCCTCCTGCGCGGCCGCGGTGCCAGCCTCGTTTATAAACCCCAACACATACCACGTCTTCTTTAACTACTTCACCGGCCTGACGGCGAGGTTCCTCAGGGACTTCTCGCAGACCGTCGGCGGCGGCGGAAGAAGCGGCTGGGTGGAGCAGGTGGTGCTGGAGTTCAGGCCCCTTTATTATTTCTACGAGACCCTCCACTACAAGTGGGTGATGTACTACTGGATATTCCTGGGAGTCCTGTTCGCCAGCCTGCTGGCGAAGTACTGGATAAAGAAGAAGGTCGACCTGGCCGAACTCCTCACGGTGGCCATGCTGGCCTTCTTCGCGAACTATTACGCCAGGGGGCTAATGTTCTCTCTCACGGCGCTTCCCTTCTTCCTCGCCAAGACCGCCCTGGAGTTCCGGCTCCCGCCGCTGAACCACAGGAAGCTCTCTCACCTGGTTGTGGCCTCCATGCTCGTCATCACCGTGGGATTCGCGGTCTCCACCTACTCCGGCAGACTCGGCAGGGTGCTGGGCCTCCGGGTGTCGCCCTACTGGATCTCGCCGTGGTATCCGCAAACGGCGTGCAATTTCATCGAGGAGGTCAAGCCCGAGCCCCCCATGTACAACTTCTACACCTGGGGGGGCTTCCTCATATGGAGGCTCTATCCCCAGTACAAGGTCTTCATCGACGGCAGGGCCATAAACAGGGACCTCTCCTGGACCGCCGACGGCATTCTCAAGACCTACGACGGGTGGCAAGGGCAGCTCGATTCCTTCGACATTAACTTCATACTGATCCCGCCGGTCTTCAGGGAGTCCGGGCACATAGTCCCCCTGGGGCCGGCCCTGGAGGGCGAAGAGGACTGGGAGCTCATATATCTCCGCAACAACAGCGCCGTCTACGTGCGCGACGTCCCGCAGAACAGGGAGCTCATCGAAAGATACGGCATGGACAAGAAGGCGATTTACCGCGAGATAGTCCTCGTGGAGAACGTGCTTCTGTCGGGCAACCCCTATAACCCGAACTTCAACCTGGCCAAGGCCGACGCCCTCTTCGCCCTGGGCCGGTACGAAGAGGCCAGGGATATCTACGTGCGCTTCCCGCGGCAGAGCGCGAAACGGCTGGAGATTCTCAGGCAGATGGGATACTGAGCCCTCGGCTCCGCAACCCCTCCTCAGAAGAGGCGGAACCTGGCCCTGACGCCTACGGTCACGCCGTCTATCCTCTTTAGGCCCGCCTCCCTGGCCATGGCCACGGCCTCCTCGAACTCCCCCGCCATGATATCCCTGTCCAGGGGCGGGTAGTTAAAGGCCTCGTAGCAGGGGTGGTACTGGCCCATTATATTAATATAGGTATCCTTCGACAGCTCCCGGGCCACGAACCTCACCACCTCTCCGGTGCCGGCCAGCCCCCCGGGCAGCACCAGGTGCCTCAGCAGGAGCCCCCGGAGGGCGATGCCATCGTCATCCATCGCCAGGTCGCCCACCTGCCGGTGCATCTCCCTGATGGCGGCCTTGGCAACTTCGGGATAATCCTTAGCCTGCGAGTACTTCCTGGCGGGCCCGGGGTCGGAGTACTTGAAGTCCGGCATGTATATGTCCACCACCCCGTCAAGGAGCTTGATGGTCTCCAACTGCTCGTACCCGCCGCAGTTGTAGACCAGGGGGAGCCTCAGACCCTCGCGGCGGGCCTCGACCAGCGCCCTCAGTATCATGGGCACCTGGTGGGTGGGCGTAACGAGGTTCACGTTGTGGCATCCCAGGCCCTGGAGCTCGAGCATGTAGCCCGCGAGGCGGCCCGTGGAGACCTCGCTGCCCTGGAGCGCATGGCTTATGGTCCAGTTCTGGCAGAAGATGCACCCGAGGTTGCAGCCCGTGAAAAATATCGTGCCCGACCCGGAGCGTCCCACGAGGGGGGCTTCCTCGCCGAAATGGGGGCCGTGGCTGGAGACGACCGGCCTGTCCAGGATCCGGCAGAAACCCTTCTCCCCCGCCGTCCTGTCCACGCCGCAGCGCCTGGGACAGAGGGCGCAGTGGCGGATTATCTCCTCGGCGCGGGCCGCCTTTTGGAGGAGCTCCTCCTCGCCCAGGACCAGGTAGGCCGGGGTGAAGCTATTTGCCGAGGTCTTTCGCAATCTCCTTAGCGTGCCAGGCGATGCCCTTGAAGGCGTCTATCATCTGGATGTAGAGCTGGGAGGCCTTGGGGGCGCACAGGCCCTCGATGAGCCTTTCCTCGTGCCTGGTGGCATACTCGTCGGCCATCTTCTCGAAGGCCGCCTCGCTCTCCACCATGTGCCTGCCCACCAGGACGTTGGGGGCCAGGACCATGTCGCGGGCGTTGACCAGGATGTCGCGAATCCTGCCGAACATGTAATCGACCTCGGACATGGCCCGGTCGCTGAAGAGGACGTCGTCCCTGATCTTGGTCCTCAGGCCGGAGGCTATGGAGGCCAGCCCGTCGCCCATCCGTCCCACATGGGAGGGCACCGAGACGTAGAGCCCGGCCCGGGGCTCGTTCTTCTTCTCCGCCACCAGGCCCTCCGTGAGGGCGGCCGCGCGCTCGGAGCCCCGCCCCAGGCCGTCCTCGAGCCCCTCGACGAGGGCCGCGTTGTTGTATATGAAGGCCGTATACAGGGTGTCGATGCCGTCGACCATCTCGGAGATGAGCTCGTGCAGTTCGAATACCTGCTCCTTCATGCCCATGGGAGCCTCCTTTTTAAATGTTTATATATAGAATCCCTGTTTAAATATTAGCAGATTTGCCCCTCCGGGCAAAGCAAAGGCAGCCTATCAACGCAATTCCTATAAATTATCGCCACTTGCACCGGCCCGGACGCATAAACAATAATCATTTTCCGATTAGTTTTTTTTATTTGACCGCGTTGTTATCCGTATATTAGGCTTAATAACTTTTCTGCTAACCGCTGCTTTTGTGTTTTGATGCATGGGGAGTACAAACTTATTACTTTTAAAGGAGGGCGTTAATGGCAAAGAAGTACGACACACCACTTCTGGACGAGCTCGAAAAAGGCCCGTGGCCGAGCTTCGTGACGGAAATTAAGAAGGCCGCCGCGAAGAACGAAATGGCCAACGACGAGCTGGGCCAGATCGAGAAGTCCTTCAAGGACAAGCGCGGCTACTGGAAACACGGCGGCATAGTTGGAGTTCTCGGTTACGGCGGAGGAGTCATCGGAAGGTACTCGTCGCTGCCCAAAGAGTTCCCCAACGTGGCACACTTCCACACTGTCAGGATTAACCAGCCCAGCGGATTCTTCTACAAGACCGACAGGCTCAGGGAGATAATGGACATCTGGGACAAGTACGGCAGCGGCCTGACCAACATGCACGGCTCCACCGGCGACATGGTGCTCCTGGGCTGCAGGACCGAGGCCCTCGAGCCCATTTTCGCAGAGGTCTCCTCCAAGGGATGGGACCTCGGCGGCTCCGGCTCCGCCATGAGAACGCCCAGCTGCTGCGTGGGCGCCGCAAGATGCGAGTGGTCCAATATCGACACCATGGGCATCTGCAACGAGCTTACCCAGAAGTTCCAGGACGAGCTCCACAGGCCGGCGTACCCCTACAAGTTCAAGATCAAGGTGGCCGGTTGCGCCGTGGACTGCGTGGCCGCCATCGCCCGCGCCGACTGCTCGATAGTCGGCACCTGGAAAGGCAAGATAGCCATCGACCAGGACGCGGTCAAGGACTATGCCAAGGGCGGCATGGACATCAACGCCGAGATAGTGAACATGTGCCCCACGGGCTGCATCAGCTACGACGGCAAGGAAATGACCATCAACGACGCCGAGTGCTCGCGCTGCATGCACTGCATAGCCAAGATGACCAAGGCCCTCAAGCCCACCGGCGAGAAGGGTGTGAGCATACTCATCGGCTCCAAGGCCCCCATCGTCGTGGGTTCGCTGCTGTCCTGGGTGGTCGTTCCCTTCATGAAGGTGGAGCCGCCCTACGACGACCTCTACGAGAAGATCAGCTCCATCATCGAATGGTGGGACGACAACGCCAAGCCCAGGGAAAGGATCGGCGAGCTCATCGAGGTCAAGGGCATGAGGGACTTCCTCGAGGCCATAGGCGAGGACCCGAGCCCCGCCCAGGTCTTCGAGCCAAGGAAGGACCCGTTCTTCTTCTGGAAGGAAGAGGATCTACAGAAATAGGCAGAGAAAAATTAAGAAAATAAAGGAGGATTTTGATGGCAGCTGAAACAAGAGCAGGTTGGCTTACCGACGAGGAAGCCAAAGCAAAAAGGGAGACAGACATTGGACCTCCGAATTTCGAAGAGTTCCTGCCGCCCGTAATCAAGAAGAACTACGGCGACTGGAAATACCACGAGATCCTCGAGCCCGGCGTCATGGTCCACGTGGCCAACGGCGGAGACAAAGTCTTTACTGTGAGGGTCGCTTCGCCGAGACTCCTCAGCAGCGACACCATACGCGACCTCCTCGACGTGGCCGACAAGCACTGCGACGGCTACATCCGCTGGACCACGAGGAACAACGTGGAGTTGATGACGCCCGACGAAAGCAAAGTGGAGCCCTTGAAGAAGGAACTCATGGACAGGGGCTACACCATCGGCGGCATCGGCCCCAGGATCAGTAACGTCGTCCACACCCAGGGCTGGGTTCACTGCCACAGCGCCTGCACCGACGCCTCCGGCCTAGTAAAGGCAATGATGGACGAGCTCTACGACTACTTCACCACCAAGGAGCTCCCGGCCAAGGTCAGGCTCGCCCTGGCCTGCTGCGTCAACATGTGCGGCGCCGTGCACTGCTCCGACATCGCCGTGGTGGCCGTCCACAGGAAGGTCCCGACCATCAACCACGAGGACGTCAAGAACATGTGCGAGATCCCGACCACGATCGCTTCCTGCCCGACCAGGGCCATCAGCCCGGACCCGGCCAAGAAATCCGTCAAGATCAAGGAAGAAAAGTGCATGTACTGCGGCAACTGCTTCACGGTCTGCCCGCCCATCGACATCCACAGGCCTGAAGACGACGGCGTGGCCATAGTGGTCGGCGGAAAGATCGGAAGCCTCAGGACAGGCCCGAAGTTCTCGAAGCTCGCCATACCTTTCTTCTATAACGAACCGCCCAGGTGGCCCAAGGTCGTGGAAGCCGTCAAGAACATCCTCGAGACCTACGCCAAGCACGCCAAGAAGCACGAGAGGCTCGGCGAATGGGTCGAAAGGATCGGATGGGAGCGTTTCTTCAGCCTCACCGGAATCGAGTTCACCTTCCAGCACATCGACGACTTCACCTTCATGAGAGACACGCTGAGGACCTCCGCCGCATTTAAGTGGTAAAACGTATATAATAGGGCAACGGCGCCGCGGCGCCGTTGCCCTATTCAATCTTAACCGGGAGGTAAGGTTATGGAAACTGCTGAACTTCAAGACAAGATATTCGCCTTCGTACAAGCCGCCAAGGGCAAGAAGAAGCTCAAGGAGAAGGACATCATAAAAGGCTTGACCGCCGACACCGGCGAGGACAAGGACACCGTGAAGAAGGCCATGAGGGCGATGATCGACGAAGGCAAACTCATGTACTCGTACGGAGGAGGAGCTAGCTCGGTTGAGATCCCCAGCGAGGAATACCTCAGGGAAAAAGGAATGCTCAAGTAGAGGCGAGCTCAGACTCAGGATACCCAGGGTAGTCGTGGCCGGCCTCCGAGGAGGCGCAGGAAAGACTACCCTTTCTCTTGGCCTGCTGGGTGCGCTCAGGCGCAAGGGGCTGGCCACAGCCGCTTTCAAGAAGGGCCCCGACTATATAGACGCCGCCTGGCTGGCCCAGGCGGCCGGCGCCCCCTGCTATAACCTCGACCCCTTCCTTATCGGCAAGGAGAAGATCCTCCCGTCCTTCGCCCGCCACCTCGGCGGGGCGGAGTTCGCGGTGGTGGAGGGCAACCGCGGCCTCTTCGACGGCATGGACTCCGAAGGGAGCATGTCCACGGCCGTGGTGGCCCGGGAGCTCAGGGCCCCGGTAATCCTGATCGCCGACTGCACGAAGGCCACGAGAACCGTGGCGGCGACCCTCTACGGGGTGGAGCGCTTCGAGCGCGGCCTGAAGATCGGCGGCGTCGTCCTGAACCACGTGGCGGGCGGACGGCACGAGGCGGTCGTAAGGGAGTCCATGGAAAAGTACGTCAAGGCCCCGGTGCTCGGGGCCATTCCCAGGCTGAGGGAGCTCAAGATGCCCGAGAGGCACATGGGCCTCATGCCCAGGCACGAGCACCCCGACGTGGAGAGCTCCCTGGAGTGGGCCGCGGGCCTCGTGGAAAAGCACGTGGACCTCGACGCCGTCGTCCGCATCGCTTCGAAGGCGCCCGCCCTCGCGGCCGAGGGGCCTTCCCCGGCCCCCACCGCCGGGAAAACGGGGCTCCGGGTCGGCGTGGCCATGGACTCGGCCTTCCAGTTCTACTACCCCGAGAACTTCGAGGCCCTCCGCGCCCTGGGGGCGGAGCTCGTGCCGGTAAGCGCGCTTACGGACGCCGCCCTCCCTCCGCTGGACGCCCTCTACATAGGCGGGGGCTTCCCCGAGACCCACGCCATAGCGCTTTCGGAAAACGTCTCCTTCCGCAACAGCCTCCTCCGGGCCGCCGAGAGCGGCCTGCCCATATACGCCGAATGCGGCGGGCTCATATACCTGGGGCAGGAGCTCGCCGTGGGCGGAAAGTCCTATACCATGGCCGGGGCCCTTCCCATTAGGTTCGAGCTGATGAAGAGGCCCCAGGCCCACGGCTACACCGCCGTGAAGGTGACGCGGGCCAACCCGTTCTTCAAGTCGGGCGCCGAGCTCAGGGG
>JASFVA010000016.1:0-13022 GCA_050050055.1 Nitrospirota bacterium | reverse complement strand
CTTATCTTTTATATCTCGGTTTCGGGATGCTCAGGCCCTCCGCCGCCGGGGACCCCGCAGAGGAGGGCTCCGGGCATGGCTCCTCGGTCGTCTCGGGCGTGCTCCTTAGCGTGGGCAATCCCTATTTCCTCCTCTGGTGGGCCACGGTGGGCCTGGGCCTCGTGATATCGGCCTCGGCCTTCGGCGTCCTGGGGGTGGTGCTCTTCGCGTTCGTGCACTGGCTCTGCGACCTCGTCTGGCTGGGTTTTCTCGCCGCAGCGGCAAACAGGGGCGCACGGAGGTTCGGCCGGGGCTTTTATAGAAAGGTGAGCCTCGTCTCCGGGGCCGTGCTGGTCTTCTTCGGAGGCGTGTTCTTCTGGAACTCCATAAGGCTCCTGGCTGGAGCCTGAGCTATTTCCGGGCCGTCCCGAAAAGCTCCTCCGCCAGGGAGAGTATTTTGTCCCGGTTTTCGAGCCTTTCGACCATCCCTTCCGGAAGGCCCTTGAGCCCCACCTTGGCGCCCGAGAGCGCCCCGGCCATGGCGCAGATGGTGTCGGTG
This sequence comes from Nitrospirota bacterium, assembly GCA_050050055.1. Taxonomy (GTDB): domain Bacteria; phylum Nitrospirota; class Thermodesulfovibrionia; order Thermodesulfovibrionales; family JdFR-86; genus JARRNG01. Next base: position 12,484 of record JASFVA010000016.1, on the reverse strand, counting down.
TCGCCGCCCAGGGAGATGCAGTAGCGCATGCATTTGAGATAGTTCCGCCCCTCCCTCAGATAGGCGTAAAGTGCCGTGGGTGCGGACTCCTGGGCCAGAACGCCGTTTCCCAGGCGCTCCATGACCGAGCGGGATGAGGTGGGATGTCCCATGAATTCCCCGATGGTGCGGAGCTTCTGCCTGTAGGCGTCGGCCTGGACGAGGCGCGAGACCTCGTCGAGCGTCTCCGTCTTGCTCTTCCCCCTGAGTATCGCCGAGACCGCTCCGGCGACTATGAGCGCCCCCTCCTTGGCAAGGGGATGGTCGTGGGTGATGGAGCTTGCCCCGAAGGTCGCCTCCCTGAGGTCGTCGGGCGTGTTCGCGTAGAAAAGCCCCAGAGGGGCCGCCCGCATGGCGGCCCCGTTTCCGAAGGAGCCCTCCGGGAAGACGGCCCTGTTGGCGTCCCGCCAGGAGGCCCCCCTCTTTATCATCCCCAGGACCGATACTGTCCCCGGCCCGTACCCCCTGGTGGGGTCGAAGTTCTCGGCGAACCTCCGGGCCATGTGGTCGGGGTCGAGCCCTCCCTTCTCCGCCAGAGATTCGGCCACCCCAATTGCCATCTCGGTGTCGTCCGTATAGCGGAGGACGTCGGGGAGGTGGTCGAAGAATGCTTCCATGCCCGACTCCAGGGGCGGCATCAGGCCCTCGAAGGGGGCGCCCAGGGCGTCTCCCAGGGCAAGGCCGGCGAGGCATCCCTTGAATGCGCCTTCGCTAAACGCCACGGGCTGTCCGTGAAGTCCGCGGGACGGCCCGCGGAACCGTGGAAGAGGAGGCGCGCATCATTCAGTAGGTCTTGAAGACGCCGATGCCGAAGTGCACGGGAATGTGGCGCTGCCTGGCGGTTTCCTTGTGTATGTAGATTGCCCTGGACCTTAGTGCCGGGTAGGGGTATTCCATCTCGCCCAGGGGCCGGCGCTCGACGCCCAGCACCTCTCCCACGGCGGTCAACTCCCTTCCCGGCTGGAAGATGAAGGTGTCCAGGCGCTCGTCGTGCTTCACTATGAAACGCCCCCTGGACAGGTCGGTGTCGCGGGGCCTGCCCCTGGAGTCGAGGGGTTTTTCGAGCATCTCGAGAATCGTTCCCTCTTCGGTGTTGGTCGCCTCGACAACCACCCCGCCGAGTATGACGGTCTTGCCCCTGTAGAGCTCGGGCTGGCCGAAGAGGTGCTCGACGTCGACCTGCACCGCCTCCGCCCTCAGCTCCTGAGGCACCACGTGGGCGCATCCGGCCAATAGGAAAAGGGCAAATGCCAGGGCGACCGTCCTCATTAAACCAATTATACTCCCTTTTCACGTTGATTCAAGGGGTTTCACCCGTGCCGCGGCTCCCCTTGACAACTCCGGCCCCGTGAGATATCGTCGGGATATGAAAAGGGCGCTCATCATAAGCGGGGAGGGTTTCGAGGACCTCGAGCTCTTCGTGCCGTATTACCGCCTGCTCGAGGAGGGCCTCCAGGTGGACATCGCCTCGCCCAGGGAAATGTTCAAGGGAAAGCACGGCTACGAGGCCAGCGCGACCGTTTCCCTCGACGCCGTAAATCCCGACGACTACGACATCCTTATCGTTCCCGGCGGGAAGGCCCCGGCCGCCATCAGGGAAGACAAGAGGGTGACCGGCATCGCGAAGGCCTTCTTCGCGGGGGACAAGCCCGTGGCCTCCATATGCCACGGCCCGCAGGTCCTCATCAGGGCCGGCGTGATGAAGGGCCGGAAGTCAACGAGCTACCGCTCAGTCGGGGGGGAGCTCAAGGAGGCGGGCGCAGAGTACGAGGACAGCGAGGTCGTGGTGGACGGGAACCTCGTCACCTCGCGCCAGCCATCGGACCTCCCGGCCTTCATGAGGGAGATCATGAAGAAGCTGGGTTAGTCCCCGGCGGGAAGTATCCTCAGTATCCTGTCGTCGCCGGCCCTGGGCCTGCCCCTTCCGTCGGTGTTGTTCGTCAGGACGTAGAGCGCCCCCTCCGGGCCTTCCACCACATCCCTGAGCCTGCCGTAGCGGCCCTCGAACCAGCGCTCGACGCGGGCGACCCCGTCGTCCTCGCCCAGGACGATTCTCACCAGGGCCTCGCTCCGCAGAGTGGCCACAAGGAGGTCCCCCTCGAGGTTTTTGAGGAGCCTGCCGCTTGAGAACTCGATGCCCGAGGGCGGCGTGGCCTTCTTCCATGCCACGATGGGGTCTGTGTAGGGCTCCTTCGATGGGGCGCCGATGACCTTGGGCCAGCCGTAGTTTTCGCCCTTACTGATGATGTTTATCTCGTCGTGGGCGTGGGTGCCGAACTCTCCCGAGGGGCCGTGCTCCGAGGCGAAGAGCTCCCCAGTGCCGTGCCGCCAGGCGATGCCCTGGGGGTTGCGGTGCCCGTAGGAGTATACCGGCGAGCCGGGGAAGGGATTGTCTGGCGGTATGTCCCCTTCCGGCGTGAGCCTCAATATCTTTCCGCCCAGGCTTTCGAGGTCCTGGGCGAGCTCCGCCCGGAAGGTTTCGCCCGTGGTTATGTAGAGCATCCCGTCGGGGCCGAAGGCTACCCGTCCCCCGTTGTGGTTAGTGCCGCCGGGGATGTCGTCGACAATCACCCGGTCGAAGGCCCCGGTGTCCCCGTTGTGCTTCAGCCTCACCACCCGGTTCCCGAGCCCGGAGCCCCGGCTGTAGGTGTGCATGGCGTAGACGTAGGGCTCGTCGGGGAATTGGGGGTGGAGGGCCAGCCCCATGAGGCCGCCCTCTCCGATGTGGACCGCCTCCTCGAGCACCGCGTAGGGCTTCTCCGAGAGCTCGCCGTCCTCGATAAGGAGTATTCTGCCGCGCCGCTCGCTCACCAGGGCCCGCCCGCCGGGCAGAAAGACCAGCGACCAGGGGATGTCGAGGCCCGTCACCCAGTCCTCCACCTTCACGCCCTCTCCCCGGGGCACCGAGACGTCCTCCACGGCCTGGGGCTTCTCGCCCACCACGGGGGACCCCGAAAGGGTGCAGGACAGAAACACTATGAGAGGGTAAATCGCCGCGCGCATGGCCTTTAAGGCCGGGTCACTCGTTGAAGTAGCCCAGCCTCTCCATCTCCTTGAAGGCCCAGTTGTCGATGAGGAGCTCGTCGTCCTCGTGCTCGGGCATGTGGGAGCCGTATTCGCTGAGGAAGAGGTAGGCCACCTTCTTCTTTTCGCTGTCGAGCCTGGCCTCCCTGTCCTCGGCCACGTTCTGGAGGGCGTCCCTCACGGACATGGCCTTGAGCCTGTCCTCGATGACCCTGTCGGGGACCTCTTCGTTCATCACGAGCTTGCAGCCCTTTTCCTCGCTGACCACGAGCTTCAGGGGCTTTTCCCTGTCCGGCTCGTCGAAGCCGCTTTTCTTGCTCCATTCGGCCACGTTGTCCACGTACACGGGCTCGACCAGAAAAAGACAGTATTCCTTGAGAAGGTTCTTGATGTCGTTCTCATGCTCTTTGAGGTTCATCGTGCCTCCCTGTTCTGAATGGTTCTCATGCGCCTTGCCAGCTCCCTGAGGGCATCGGCGAGCTCCATGCCCTCGGCCATGAGCTTTTTCACGAACCCGGCCTTGGAAAGCTCGTTAATTATATGCTCGGCGGAAGGGTTTCTCAAGCACACGTTCTTTCCCGTCTCAAGCTGCTCGGTTATGCAGCTTTCGATCTCCTCCGGCGTGAACCTTTTCGCAAGCTCCCTGATTTCCTTGACGTCGGCCACGGGCCCCTAATGTTTCTCCTTGTAGCACAGCACGCGTATCAGCCCGATGGTCTCGCCCTTGTCGTCCGTCGTGGCCGTGTCGGAGACCGATACGACCTTGTCGACGTTGTTTTCGGCTATGAACTTGTTGACCATCCCGTCGAGGTCCGAGAGCTCCTTCATGGTCTTCATCGGCCTCAGCTCCATCCCGAAAGTCTTTACCTTCGTCATGCTTTCCTCCCTGCTCCGGCCCGGCCGGAAGAAGCGGGCGTTTAAACCGCTACGACCTCTTTCACCTCGGGGATCGATTCCTTGAGCTTCTTTTCGATGCCCATCTTGAGCGTCATCGTGGACATGGGGCAATGTCCGCAGGCCCCGGTGAGCCTGACCTTCACCGTGCCGTCATCGGTCACCTCTACTATCTCCACGTCGCCGCCGTCGGCCTTGAGAAAGGGCCTTATCTTTTCGATGACTTCCCTTACTTTCTCTTCCATCTCCGTACCTCCCTCGTTCAGCGTTCTTATAAAGATACTATAACAGTCGGGCGTCAGGTTCTCTGATACAAATCATAAAGGGCCTTGCCCACGAAGAAGTCGGCCCAGGCGATGCCTATGTCCGGAAGGGTGGACCTGAGCAGCCAGTCCTGGGGCGGAGCCCCCTGCGCGCCCAGCTGGGCGATGCTGAAGTGGGCCATGAACACGGTGCCGTATATCACGATGAGCCCGTTCAGGAGGTAGCCGTAAGTGGAGGTCCTCCTGGAAAGGAAAAGTACGCTTACGACCGCCACGTCCAGGAGGGGAAAGAGGTTCGAGAGGAACTGGGCCGGCCTGAAGACCCTCACGTCGGGGTTGTCCGGAAGCGGCACCATGAAAAAATGTATCCTCACGTGCAGCATCAGGGCCGCCACCCCCAGCAAGACGAGCGCCGTATAAAGGCCTTTCTTCCCCATCCTTAGAAATAGAACTTCACTATGTGGCCGAGGTAGAAGGTCAGCCCTATGGCGATTATGTGGAGGACCCACCAGCCCGGCTTGTAGCGCATGAAATGTCTGGTCAGCATCGCGCCTTCTCCCGTTACCAGAGAAAGTGGCCCAGGGAGTAGACCGCGCTTATGCCAAGGAGGTGCACCAGCCACCACCCCGGCCTCAGAAACCCTATCTTTTGCGAAAACCCCTGCCTCTCCACGGCGTTACCGCTCCTCCCCTCACTTGGGTTCCACCGGGTAGCCCCGGCCGGCCCACTCGCGCCACCCGCCCTCGAGCACCCACACGTTGGTGTATCCCATCTCCTTGAGCTTGCGTGCCACACGGACACTGGTCGCCTGACGCGGTCAGGCTCAGTAAAGGACCAAACGGGCGTCCCTGGCGTATCCCGCGGCCCACTCTTCCAACTCGCCGGGGTCCTGCCGCACGGCGCCCTTTATTTTCGTGTCGCTTTGTTCCCAATCGCCGCCCTGGCGCACGTCTATTACCGTGAGGCCGGGGTCGTCGAGGGCGGAACGGAGCGCGTCCTTTGATATCCAGTCGATGTCCCCCGCCGCGGCCAACGAAAAAGCAAGGGCCACCACGGCTATCGAAAGCAGAATTTTTCTAACCATCTCTCCCTCCTGGCTCACGCCTCCTGGGCGACCAGCCTGCGGGCGGCCTCCAGGGCTTTTTCGTAGTCCGGATGGTCCTTTATCTCCGGCACGATCTCGATGTAGCGTATGGTGTCGCCCCTGTCGACCACGAAGACCGAGCGCGCAAGGAGCCTGAGCTCCTCGATGAGAACGCCGTAGGCCCGGCCGAAGGAGGCTTCCCTGTGGTCCGAGAGGGCCTGCACCTTGTCTATGCCCGCGGCGGTGCAGAACCTGTCTATGGCGAAGGGCAGGTCCATGCTGATGTTGAAGACCGAGACGTCGCCGAGCTTCGCGGCCTCCTCGTTGAACCTACGGGCCTGCATGTCGCATACGGGGGTGTCCAGGGAAGGAGTCACGCTCAGGAGCCTGACCTTCCCCCCGCAGTCCTCCAGGCCCACCTCGTTCAGCTCCCTGTCGAGGACCCTGAAGCCCGGCGCCTTGTCGCCCACCTTGAGCTCCGGGCCCGCCAGCGTCAGCGGCTGGCCCTTCATGGTTACCGTCCTGGCCATTTTCCATTACCTCCGGATATCCGAGCTATTCGTACCTTTCGTGTTTTACGAACTCCTGCCGGTCGCGCCTGAAAGCCCTCGGAAGGAGCTCCATCCCCTCCTTGAGGTAACCCACCGCCACGAGCATTGGTATCGACTTGTCGCCGGGAATGCCGAATTCCCTCTTCACGCACTCCTCGTCGAAGCCGTCCATGGGGTGGGTCTCGAGCCCCAGGCCCTTGGCCGCGAGCATGAGGGTCATGGCGAAGAGGGCCGTGTTCTTCACGGCCGTAAACTTGCGCTTGAGGCTGTCGGGGGCGCCATAGAGCCCCTTGGCCAGGTCCCAGCTTCCCTTGCGCTCCTCCTCGGTGATGTAGCCCAGCTCCACCCAGCTGTCGAGGACCCTTTCGAAGTTGTCCTCGATGAAGTCCGGGTCGGCCACCATGATGAGCATTACAGAACACTCCTCCACCTTGGGCTGGCCGTTGGCGCATTCCCGGAGGACCTTCTTTCTCTCCGGGTCTTTCACGACCACCACCTTCCAGGGCTGGGTGTTGAAAGACGAGGGCGACAGGTTGGCGACCTCCAGGAGCTCGTTGAGCTTTTCATCGGGCACTTCCCTGCCCGGCTCGAAGAAGTTTATTGAGCGCCTGTCCCTGATAGCTTCGATTACGTCCATCTCATCTATCCCCTTCGCTGAAATGTCGTCGGAGTCTCTGTGTCCTATGTATTCGCAGATTAGCACAACGGGGGCGATTGTCAAGGGTTCGGGATTGCCTCCGGGGGACGGGGTCCGGTGCCGAGTGCGAAGGCTGGCACGGGGTGCGCTTCGTTGTCTCTTGGATGCCGTTTTGTTGACTTCTCGCGCCTTTGTCGGTTAAATTTTCATCTCATATTCCTGATTTTCCGGAGGGCTTCCCATGCGGGTTGCGATGTACTACGCCAACGACAACGTCAGGCTCGAGGAGATGCCCAGGCCCGCCGCCGGGAAGGGAGAGGCGGTGGTCCGCGTAATGGCAAGCGGCGTCTGCGGAAGCGACGTCATGGAGTGGTACCGCCGACACAAGGTGCCCCTGGTCCTCGGCCACGAGATAGCGGGCGAGGTGGTGGAGGTCGGCGAGGGCGCCTCCCTCGAGGTTGGCCAGCGCGTCAGCGCTTCGCACCACGTGCCCTGCGGGGCGTGCCATTATTGCCTGAGGGGGCACGACACGGTCTGCGACACCCTCAGGACGACCAATTTCCATCCCGGGGGGTTCGCCGAGTACGTCCTCCTTCCGGCGATAAACGTGGAAAAGGGGGCCTACGTGCTTCCCGGGGAGGTTTCCTACGAAGAGGGCACTTTCATAGAGCCCCTCGCCTGCGTGCTCAGGGGGCAGAGGGCCGCCGGCCTCAAGGAGGGCGACAGCGTCCTGGTGATAGGAAGCGGCATCTCCGGGGCCCTGCACATATCGCTCGCCCGCGCCCTGGGCGCCGGGGTGGTCGTGGCGACCGACATCAACGACTGGAGGCTGGCCAAGGCCCGGGAGCTCGGCGCCCACGAGGCGCTCGGGGCGGACTCGGACGTTCCTGGCGGCTTCAGAAAGGTTAACGGGGGCCGGGGGGCGGACGTGGTGGTACTCACCTCCGGGGCGGAATCGGCCATCTCCCAGGCCCTGGAGACCGTGGACCGGGGTGGCTCGGTGCTGTTTTTCGCCCCCACCCGTGGGGACATCACGGTGCCGCTTCCGGTTAATAAACTTTTCTGGCGCAACGAGATTACGCTTACCTCGTCCTACGCGGCCAACCCCTTGGAGCACGTCGAGGCCCTGGAGCTCATAAGGTCGGGAAGGGTCGGGGTCGGGGGCATGGTCACCCACAGGTTCCCCCTGGGCCGGACCCAGGAGGGTTTCCGGCTGGTGGCCGGGGCCGGGGAGTCCCTGAAGGTTATAATAGAGCCTCAGAAATGAGAACTTCGGAAACAAAAGCTATGCGAAGGAGGAAGATATGGATTGGGGATTGAAGAACAGGCTGTCGAGGGTGATCAGGCCCGAGACCGGCAGGTCGGTGATGCTGGCCGTGGACCACGGGTATTTCCTGGGCCCCACGACGGGCCTTGAGGACGCGGAAGAGACCGTCAAGCCTCTTCTGCCCTACGCCGACGCGCTGATGCCAGCCAGGGGCGTGCTGAGGACCTGCGTTGACCCCGCCCTGGCGGTGGATACGCCCATAGTGGTGCGCGTCTCCGGCGGAAACAGCATCCTGGGGGAGCTTTCCGACGAGGACCTTACGATGACCATGGAGGACGCCCTGAGGCTCAACGTCTCGGGGGTGGCTCTCTCCATATACGTGGGCGCGGAGCACCAGCACCGGACGCTCGTGAACCTCTCCAGGCTCGTGGACGAGGGACAGCGCTACGGGATGCCGGTCCTGGCCGTAACCGCCGTGGGCAAGGAGCTCGGCAAGGACGCCCGGTACCTGGCCCTTTCGTGCAGGATTGCCGCCGAGCTGGGGGCCCACTTCGTGAAGACCTACTACTGCGAGGGCTTCGAGCGGGTCACCGGCACCTGCCCGGTGCCCATCGTCATGGCGGGCGGAAAGAAGCTCCCCGAGCCCGAGGCGCTGGAGCTGACCGCCAAGGCCATCAAGGGCGGCGCCGTGGGCGTGGACATGGGGCGCAACATCTTCCAGAGCGAGGACCCCGTGGCCATGATACAGGCCGTGAGGGCCGTGGTGCACGAGGACCTGAGCCCCAAGAAGGCCCACGAGATGTTCCTCGACCTCAAGTCTTCCGGAAAGAAAAAGAAGACCTCAAGAGCCAGGAAGGGTAAGAAGAAATGATAAAGGCCAGCGTCAAATTCGTTGATGGACTCAAGTTCGTGGGGGTGGCCGACTCCGGCCACGCCGTGGTCATGGACGGAAGCCCCAAGTACGGGGGCTCCGACCACGGCCCCAGGCCCATGGAGCTCCTCCTCATGGGGCTCGGGGGCTGCACGGGCATGGACGTGGCGTACGTCCTCAGGAAGAAAAGGCTGGAAGTGGAAGGCATAGAGGTTTCCCTGGAGGGGGAGATGGCGGAGCAGGACCCCGCGAGGTTCACCGACGTGAAGCTCAAGTACACCGTGAAGGGCAAGGGCATAACCAGGGAGGCCGTGGAGCGGGCCATCAAGCTCTCCATGGAAAGGTACTGCCCCGTGAAGGGCACCTTCGAGGGCTCGGCAAAGGTGGGCTGGAGCTTCGAGGTCGTGGAGACGTAGGGCGGGGGCGGGTTTGAAGCTTTCGAGGGCCGCCTGGAAGCAAATCGCCACCCTGGGGCCTGTGGGCTACGTGCCCAGGGCCCCCGGCACGGCGGGCACCCTCGCCGCCATGCTCTTTCTGCTTCTGGCCAGGCCTTCGGCGCCGTTTTTCGCCGTCCTGCTGGTTGTCGCGACCGCCGCGGGTATCTTGGCGGCGGGCGAGGCGGAGAAGGCCCTCGGGGCCAAGGACTCGGGCCACATCGTGATAGACGAGGTGGCGGGCTATTTCTTCGCCATGGCCTTTCTTCCCCAGACCACCGGCTATTTCCTCGCCTCTTTTGCGCTTTTCAGGATTTTCGATATAATGAAGCCACCTCCCATAAGGCAGTTGCAGGTCCTTTCGGGCGGGGCCGGCGTGATGGCCGACGACGTAGTGGCCGGCGTCCTGGCAAACGTGGTGCTTCAGATATGGCGGACCTTGATTTAGAGACCATAAGGCAGGTGCACGGGGCCCTCAGGGAAAGGGGCCTCAAGGTGGCGCTTGCCGAGTCCTGCACGGGAGGGCTCGTGGCCCACGCCCTCACCTTGATGCCCGGCTCCTCGGGCTGCTTCGACTCCTCCATCGTCTGCTACTCCAGGCACGCCAAGAGCCGCATCCTGGGCCTCGACGAGTCCTTCGTCAATGCCCACGGCACCGTGAGCGAGGAGACCGCCAGGGCCATGGCCCTGGCGGCCGCCGAGAGGGCCGGAGTGGAGGTCGGCCTCGGAATAACCGGCGTGCTCGGCCCCGACACGGTAGAGGACCGGGAGGTGGGGGTCGTCTTCGTGGCCGCCGCCGTGAGGGGCGAGGTGGTGGACTCCAGGAGGCTTAAGTTCGAGGGCGAAAGGGACGAGATAAAGCACGCCGCCGCGAACACGGCCCTCCGGATTCTTCTCGAGGCCCTGTCGCCATGAGCGTCAGGTGCTTCGTGGCCGTGGAGCTCCCGGAGGCGCTCAAGGAGGCCATAGCCAGCCGCACGGAGAAGCTCAGGAAAAGCGGCGCCGACGCCCGCTGGGTAAGGGCCGAGAACTTCCACCTCACGCTGAAGTTCCTCGGAAGCGTGCCCGAGGAGATGCTGCCGGAGCTGAAGGAGGCCCTGGCCGGGGCGGCGAGGCCCCACGCCCGCTTCAGGCTCGGCTTCAGGGGCGCGGGGGTCTTTCCGGGCAGGAAGCGCCCCAGGGTGGTATGGGTGGGGACCCATGACAGCGAGAGGCTCGTCGACCTCCAGAGGGACGTCGAAGCGGCCCTGGAGGCCCTGGGCTTCGAGGCCGAGAAGAGGCCTTACAGCGCCCACCTCACCATCGGGCGGCTGAAATCCCAGAAGCGCAGGGATTTCCTCCTCAGGGCGCTGGACGAAATCGCCGAGGAGAGCTTCGGCCACTTCGACGTTACCGAGGTGGCCCTCATGAAGAGCACCTTGAAGCCCGGCGGAGCCGAGTACTCGCGGCTCTATGGCGCGCCGCTTGCCAGGGGGGCGTCGAGCTGATGCACCTGCCTTCGCCCGGTGGAGCGCCGATGCGAAAGGGATTCGATTTTCCTTTAAATACGGTGTCTTCACCTCAATGACGCCCCGCCCTGTGCCCGGGAAAACCCTCTGCGGATACGCTTGTTTTTATGTTATATTAGTTATCAATAATAAGCGTCCGGACATGGCGTAAACGGGAGGAAAGATGGACAAGGACAAGACGAAGGCCCTGGAGATGGCTATTTCGCAGATAGAGAGAAACTTCGGCAAGGGGGCCATTATGCGTCTCGGGGACGAGGAGACGCGGGTGAAGGTCCAGGCCATATCCAGCGGCTCGCTGTCTCTGGACATAGCCACCGGCATCGGCGGCTTCCCCAGGGGAAGGGTGGTGGAGGTGTACGGCCCCGAATCCTCCGGAAAGACCACCTTGGCCCTGAGCGCCCTGGCGCAGGCCCAGAAGGCGGGCGGAGTGGCCGCCTTCATAGACGCCGAGCACGCCCTGGACGTGTCCTACGCCGAGAGGCTGGGCGTGATGCTCGACGACCTGCTGGTCTCGCAGCCCGATACGGGCGAGCAGGCCCTCGAGGTGGCCGAGTCCCTGGTCAGGAGCGGAGCGGTGGACATCATAGTCATAGACTCCGTGGCCGCCCTGGTGCCCAAGGCCGAGATAGAGGGCGACATGGGCGACTCGCTCCCGGGACTCCAGGCCAGGCTCATGAGCCAGGCCCTCAGGAAGCTCACGGCGGCGATATCGAAGTCCCACACCACCGTGGTCTTCATAAACCAGATAAGGCACAAGATCGGGGTGATGTTCGGAAGCCCCGAGACCACCACCGGCGGAAACGCCCTGAAATTCTACTCCTCCCTGAGGCTCGACATCCGGAGGATAGACAGCATCAAGGACGGCCAGCAGATGATAGGGGGACGCGTCCGGGTGAAGGTCGTCAAGAACAAGCTCTCCCCGCCGTTCAGGCAGGCCGAGTTCGACATCTACTACAACGAGGGCATCTCGCGGGTGGGCGAGGTCGTGGACCTCGGCGTGGACCGCAAGGTAATAGACAAGGCCGGAGCCTGGTACAGCTACGACGGCACGCGGATAGGCCAGGGCAGGGAGAACGCCAAGGAGTACCTGAGGCAGAACCCCGAGACCCTCAAGGAGATAGAGGAGAAAGTAACGGAGGCCTTCGCCCAGAAATGAGGGAGATAACGGAGCTGCTGAAGACGGCTGTCGAGCGGAACGCCTCGGACCTCCACGTAAAGGTCGGCTCTCTCCCCATAATGAGGGTCCACGGGAACCTCGAGCGCATGGAATCGGAGCCGAGGGTGACGGCCGAGGACATCAAGAAGGTCTGCCTGGCCGTCATGAGCCCGGCCCAGATGGAGGCCTTCAAGAAGAAGTACGACCTCGATTTCGCCTACAGCGTGCCGGGCATGGGGAGGTTCCGCTGCAACGCCTTTGTCCAGCGGGGCGCCATGGGCTTCGTCTTCAGGGTGGTCCCCATGAAGATACCTTCCATAGAAGAGCTGAACCTTCCCAAGGTGCTCGAGAAGATCGCCATGCAGGAGAGGGGGCTCGTTCTGGTCACCGGCACGACCGGCAGCGGAAAGACCACCACCCTGGCCTCGATGATCGACTACATAAACCGCCACAGGAAGGTCAACATAGTAACCATCGAGGACCCCATAGAATTCCTCCACAGGGACAACCAGAGCATCATAAACCAGAGGGAGATAGGCACGGACACCACGACATACTCCATCGCCCTTCGGGCGGCGCTCAGGCAGGACCCCGACGTACTGCTCGTGGGCGAGATGCGGGACCCCGAAACCATGGAGATTGCCATGACCGCCGCCGAGACGGGCCACCTCGTCATGAGCACCCTGCACACCGTGGACGCCATGGAGACTGTAAACAGGGTAGTGTCCGTCTTTCCGCCGCACCAGCACCAGCAGA
>JASFVA010000015.1:0-13715 GCA_050050055.1 Nitrospirota bacterium | reverse complement strand
CGCCAGCCGGTTCCTCTCGTCAAACCCGGCCGGAACGACCCTGCACCGCTTGGAGAAAGGGCCGAAGATTTCGGGTAGCCACGGCTCCCACCCGCCGTCTATATAGACAACGGGCTTGTTGGTGCACAGGGCCTCGCCAAGGGTGGTCGTTATGGTGTGGTAGAAGACGAAGCAGTCGGCCCTGTCCAGGACTTCATGCAATGGCTCAAACGCCACGTCCACATCGGCGCCGAAAACGTCCTGCAGCTGTCCGCTCAAAACACCACTGGGATGAGCCTTATATGTTACCGCGTATCCCGCCTTCCTAAGAATTTCGATTATGCGAAGCTCCCAGTCCAGCTGCATAAGCTCCGGGAAGGCAAGGCCGCAGGCAATCCTGTAGTCGTTTTCCAGGCCCTTGCCTACCAACATCACGCGTTCTATCTTCCTGGGAAGGGGCTTTCTCGACTCGCTGAGCCAGAGGTTATAGAACATATTCGTCCCCATACCCTCGCAACGCACGGCCCTATGCCCGGGGACGGGATATGCCACGAGGACGTTCTCAAGCGCCCCGGCAGAGGCCTCCGTGTAGGTTACGTACCTGTCGGCAACAGTCAGATCCAGCCACGATATATAATCCCACATGTGAAATACAGGCTCTCCGTGCTTAAACCCCGTTACAGTGCCCCCGTTTCGCCTCACCGCCACGGATAGCATACGGGCGAGCTGGTTGCCTCCGCTGCCAATAATGAGTTGATTTTGCCTGAGCCCCGAGACATACTTGGTAAGCGCCCCCACGCACCAAGCCGTGGCCGATAGCGTTTCTTCCGCCACGGCTCGCAAATGGGCCAGCTGCGGCCCGCTGAGCCACAGGCCCTGCCCCAGCGCTATCGAACGTACACTCTCCACGATGGAATCCACGAGCAGGACAATCTTTGCCATCAGTTCTGCCCCGAGCCCATTCCCATTTTGCCGGGAGAACCATTGCCACGAATCCCTGAGAGAAACCTTTCCATTAAGCTCTCCCACGACGTACTCAAGGGCGAGGCCGCCGAGAAACGAGCGGTCCGTTATGTGGTCCGTGTCGCCGGAGGGCTGAAACACGAGGTCCAAGGCCCCTCCGCCGAGCCGTGCCCTCGCCCGGGCCCGCCCGAGCCCCGACCTCAGCCTTCGGCCCAGGCCGGCTCGCGGCGCCGAGGGAACGGACAGCCTCCTTCTGAGCGGAACCCCGCCCTCGATGATGCCCTTGAAGTTCACGGAGGTGCTTCCGCAGAGGGGCCTGACGCCCCTTTCCTCCAGCTCCTTGAGGACCATAAGCGAATAAACGAAGGAGCTGTACTCGAGGAAGAGCTTGTATCCAGCCACCAGCAGTTCGTCCATCCCGTTTCCTGCATTGTCGTCTATGAGCCGGTTGAACGCCCCTTTCACCTCCGCCTCCATTAGCGAGTAGCTTTCGTAGGAAACGGGCCAGAAAAAGCCGTCCCGCCACTTCCCCAGCCCGAAGGCCCTTGCCGACTCGATATCAAGCGGGAGCGAATCTGCCATCGTTTGGAACATCCCCTTATCTTCCGGCTCTCCGCCGGAGCGGCTCAGTAGACGAACTCCGACTTCCCCTTGGGGAAAACCAGCCTCTTGAGAAAGATGAGATGCAGCCGAAGCTCTCTCATGAAACTGCTCTCGTGTTTCGCTTCCATGCCGCGGTGCGTGAAGGTCATCCAGAACTGGTCGTCTATGCGGTGGAAGAGCCTGTCCCACCTGTAGGGCAGGACGGCGTACACAATTTTCTTCATGAAGGGATATCTTATGGTGAACGAAAAGAGGTGCAGCAGGTTGTCCATCTGCACGGCCTCCTCCCCGTCGAATTTCAGTATGCTCTCCCAGTGGTAGTTTTCCGGGAGCTTCTCCATTATTTCACTCTCCGCCACCAGCCCTTTTTCCACGGCGAACTTCGCCATCCGCGTGCCCGGGTAGGGCTGGAACTTGCCGACCACGCCGTTGTCGACCCCGCAGGCTATGTTCAGCTCCAGCGTCTGCTTGGCCTCCTCGACGGTCTCCGTGGGCGACATGATGATATTCTGGGTGTCGATGTATATGCCGTGCCTCCTGACGGTCCGGCAGGCCCTTACGAGGTCGTCGTTGCTCATCCTCGGCCTGTTCATGATCCGCCTCACGCGCGGGCTCCCGCTCTCTATGGCGAGGTTCATGCTGAAGCACCCTGCTTTCTTCAGGAGCGATATAGGCTCTTCCTTTATCAGGAAAGGGTTCAGCCCCACGTGAAACGGCAGGCCGACCTCCGGGGGGTAGCGCTCGGAGAACTCGCGCAGCCACTCCAGCCTCGTGGGGAAGACATCGTCCTGGAAATAGAAGTACTTGAATCTGCCCGAGTATTTCTCCTTTAGGAAGGTTAGCTCGCGAAGCGCTCGATCGACCGACATGTGGCGGTATGTCCCCCCCTCTCCCGCATCCCTGTACATGTCCCTGTATTCCTTGTTGAAGCAGTAGGCGCAGCTGAAAAGGCAACTTCGGCTGACAAAGACCACTATCTTTTCTCCCACCTGCCTGGGGATGAAGTCGTAGTCCGGGATGGGAAACGAGTCGACGTCTCCAAGGGGCCTCAGGGGATTGTGCACCGCCTTCCCTCCGGGGCCTGCGAAGCTGAAGTTCCTTACCGAGAGGTAGTCGCCGTCCGGGTGCTTCTCGAGAAACTCCGCGAAGGCCTCCTCGCCCTCGCCCCGGCATATGGCGTCGATGACCGGCTCCTCCACCACCTGGGGAGAGAACGTGGCGTGGGGCCCCCCGAGCACTGTGTAGAGCTCAGGGTGCGAGGCCTTCACCCCCTTCAATATGGAAAGGAGCGACCTGACCTCGCCGCTCATCGCCGTCACGGCCAGGTAGTCGGGGCGGAACTCATCGACCTTCCGGAGCACTTCGGGCAGGCTCTCGTCCCCCCTGACACGGACGTAGTCCAGCGCATGCCCCCGCTCTTTCAGATACGCCGCGAGGCAGAGGATGCCGTACCGCTGGTCGCGGATGTTCTTTATCATGAAAAGGACCCTCTTCATCCGATGATATGGCCTCTCCCCGCGCCTGTCATTTCTTCACGCAGTAGAAAGTCATGAAGCTTCCCCAGAAGGGCGGCGATACCCCGTCGGCCTCCAGCAGCCTGAGAAGGTTTTCCCGGGTGAAGTGCCTGGTCTCGAAAAAGGGAAATGATTCCCGCTCTACCTCGAAGCCGTTGTCCTCAAGGAATTGGCGGAGCGAGACCCTCGAAAAAAGCGACACGTGCGTCTTGTCGTGGAGCAGGCGGTATTTCGGGCCGTACCTCCGCGCCATGGCCCCGTCGAAGTCGGGCGTCGCCACGATCAGCTTCCCCCGGTGCTTTAGCAGGGCCCTTGCCCTCTCCATCTCCTCGTCGGGCCTCTCCAGGTGCTCTATCACGTGGTGCATGACGACCAGGTCGAAGTATTCCCTTTCGTACGGAGCGTCCTTCAGGAGCCCCACGAATACCCTTCCGTACCTCGAGGCCTCGCGGGCGGCGTGCTCCGAGACCTCGAGGCCGTACTTTTCCCATTGGTCCTGGACCGCCGAGAGAAGTTCGCCCATGCCGCAGCCGATGTCGAGCATCCTGCCTGGCCTGAGGGAGTTGATGTACCGAACCTCCTCGGAGACGTCCGAAAGGCGCTGCTCCCTTTCAAGCGCCCTGTCACGGATGTTTCCGTCGGGGTCCACGACCTCTCCCCAGTAGCCGGCCTCGAAGTCGCGCCCGCCGCCGTCCGAGCAACCTTGCCTTGCCGCCCAGTAGAGGCGCCTCCTTTTCCTCTCCCGGACCTGGAGAACGCGCTCGGCAACGAGCAGGTCGCCCTCGGTTCGGACCTCGAGGTCCCTGGGCGGCTCAAGCCTGCATAGGCCCACGCGGCCAAACGTCCTTTTCTCGCCCTTTAGGAAGCCCTGCATCCTGAAGGCCCATGCGTTTCCGGCCTCCCTCTTCCGGGGCGCCCTGCGCCGCCGGGAGACGCGGGGGCCGAAGACCTCCCCCTCGTCGAAGAAATAGCCGAAGTCCTCGGTGTAGAAAGATGCGCTGCCGAAGCCCTTGCCGATCATGCCTAGAAGCCGCCTTAGGTCGCCGGCCTCGGTGAGCGGACAGGCTCCGTTTACGTAAAGCACGGTGTCGAACTCGCGGCCCCTCCCCTCGAGGCTTCTTACGAAGTACATCAGGGCTTTCTCTTCCTCCACCGTTTCAGCTGAAAGGTCCCCGGGCACCTCCGTGACCTCGACGCCCTCGTAAGCACCCAGTTCCTCCTTGACCCCGGCGCCCGCCGTGAAGACCGCCACCTTCTCCACGCCGGGCGTCTCGAGGCAGGCCTCGACGGCGTAGCTCAGGAGGGGCCTGCCCGCCACCAGCCTGCCCCCCCTGCGAGGGATGTCCTCCTCGATGTCGGCTATTATCGCCACTGCCCCGACTTCCGCCTCCGCGCTGCCCCCGCCCGGCTCCGGGTAATCAAGACATGCCCCTCCTCCGAACACTATATCCGCGACTTCCTTGACCACCCCGCAACCTCTCTTTGCCGGGACTACGCGCCAGGCGGCCCTCCTGGCCTCGGCGGCGGCGTCCGAGGGGGCGAAGCTAACGTCGAGGTATCCGAGGAGCTCCACGTCCTTTCCGGAATCCCCCACATAGCAGGCCCGCGACCGGTCGAGATTCTCGGTCTTCTCGAGCTGCTGGAAACAGCCCAGCTTGTCCTTGCACCCGCTTACGAAGTAGTCGGGCGAAAACCGCCGCCTGACATAGTCGGAAAAGCCGCCATCCTCGCCCGTGATAAAACCAATCTTGACCCCCGCCTCTTTTAAGGCGAATATGGCGTCGATGTCGTCATAGGTCAGCCTCTTGGTCTCGTTACCCGCCGAGTCCACGTACACCGCGCCGTCGGTGAGAACGCCGTCGACGTCCATGATGAGGACCTCTACCACGACAACGAGCCTTTCATTGCCGTGAGCTCCAGAATGCTCCGGCAGAGGTCGAAATCCTCCGGGGTGTCCACCTGAAAGGAGCTGAGGTAGTCCATCTCGTATATGGCGAGCTTTCCGAAAAATATGCTCCCGGCCTTCTTCAGCTCCTCGGTCCTGTATACGAATATCGAACCGTTCGAGCGGTACTGGAGCGGGAAGTCCTGCCCCCTCCACCATTCATTCCTGTAGTCGAAGTTCACCGAGTCCACCCCGCCTTTTTCCACCCGCCATATGTAGTCCTTGAACCGGCATGCCGAGAACACGCAATCGGCATCGCCCGAGGCGAAGGCCCTCACGGCGCCGTCTATGTCGCCCGCTCTCCTGACGGGCGAGGTGCACTGGAGGAACACGACTGCATCGGGGACGTAGCCGTCGCTCCTCTCGAGCCATTCGAGCGCGTGCTTGAGGGCCGGCAGGGATGACGCCTCGTCCGTCGCCATTTCGGCGGGCCGTCTTATCACCTCTGCCCCGTACCGCGCGCTTACCTCGGCGATCTCATCGCCGTCGGTGGAGACCACCACCCTGTTCACCGTGCTCGAAAACAGCGCATGGCCGATGGTATGCGCGATCAGGGGCCGCCCGGCCAGGGGAAGCACGTTCTTACCCGGGAGCCTCTTGGAGCCCTGCCGGGCGGGTATGAGGGCGAGCACTTTAATCGGGCAGTATCCTTGTAGAAATGCTCTCGCCAGGTGATCAGTAGACATTGCACCTGTTGCAAGGGGTCATGAGCCTCCGCTTGCCCTCCAGGAACATCTCCCGGTGCTTCTGGTACGTCTCTCCGAGCCATATGTCCTTGAGGGGACGGCGCTTCGCGTCTCCCACTTTCAGCGTGCTCTTGTAGTCGAAGTCGCAGGGATTGCAGATTCCGTCGTGCCAGACGTACATCCTTTCCCAGAGGAGGCCGCAGGGCATCGAGAAGTCCATCCGCTCGTTGTTATAGGTGTCCCGCCTCGGCACGGCATCCGTCATGGTTACGGTGTCCACCACTTCCCTCCAGAAATCCGAGAACTTGCCCTTGGACTGCCCCGGGCCGAGGTACACCCCGGAGACCCGCGTGGCCGTCTTGGCGTATTCCGGCTTAGAGCCCTTCAGTTCGCAGAACCTCCTTATGTTGCCGAGCACCTCCTCGAACCTGGCGCCGAGGCGGATTCCCTCGTACTCCTCCTTGGAGTGGGAGTCCACGGAGAAGACGACTATATCGGTGCCGGCCTCCAGTATCTCGAGGCTCGTCCTCTCGTCCAGCCTCGTGGCGTTGGTGTTTATCTTCAACTCCAGGAACTTTCCCCTGCAGTAGCGGAGCATCTCGCCAAATCGGCTGTGGAGGGTGGGTTCGCCCCTCGAGGCGAGCGTGAGAAACTTGCAGCCGCACTCCACCGCCTGGTCCACCAGGTGCTTGAAAAACCCCAGGTCCATCATCCCCCAGTATTTTCCCGTCCTGAACGTGCCGTCGGACTGGAAGCACATCCTGCAGCGGAGGTTGCAGACGGACGTGGGCTCTATCAGGAGGTGAAGAGGGAAGGCCCCGAGCTTCTTCATGCCAGGATAGGTCTTGAACTTGAACCTCTCGACCACGTACTCGGCGAGCCTGCCGTGGCCGTTTCGCGATATCCAATCGAACTCGTGCCTCCCGATGACCTTCTCGATATTGCCGAGCATTTCGCCGAACTGGGCGGAGCCGTCGCCGCGAGCAAGGAGCTCGCCCATGATGGAAGCCAGGTCCATCCCGGCGTTGTTCATGAAATCAACGCTGTTTGAGTGTTTCATCCGGTATGACATGCTCACCTCCTCGGGGAACTCGCCCGCAGGCGTCGAGGATTTCCAGAAAGAGTTCCGTGGAAAGCAGGTCCCTCTCCGTCGACGACTCCTCGAAAACTCCGCCCGACGCCGCGACGGAGAGGAAATAGTTTACGGAGGCCTCCAAGGAATCCCCGAATATATCGACTGTGGTTCTGGCTGTCACGGGCGGCTCGCCGAACCGTCCGTTTTTGTCGAAGGTCTCGCGCGGGCCCCTGACTGCTAGCTCACGCCCGTCGTACCCGATCAGTTCTTCCGTCGTCGTCACGTCGAACCTGTACTGAAACGGCGAGGTGTAGCTGAAGAACATATCGGCCGCGGGGCCGCCCTCAAAGGCGAGGGCCGCGCTGAAATTGTCTATCGAGTCCCCATAGGGCGAGACGTTCCGGTGCGACACGCGGCAGCTCAGGGGCCTTCCGAAGCAGTATGTCAGGAGGTCGAACATGTGTATGCCGCTCAACTGGAACACGCCCAGGGGCGCGAGGCGGGCGCTGCTCCTCCAGCCGCCGGCGTACTCCGGTTTCAGGGCGAGGCCGTGGCCCATCCGGTGGCCGACGTGCAGCGTCCTCTCCTCCTTCTGCGTGAGGATGTCCAAAAGGACGCTCTTCCTGAGGTTGAAGTCGAAGTAGAGCCGGGGGCTCCGGTTCGACTTCAGAAACCCGAGGTCGTCCCGGTTCGTGACCGGGACCTTCTCGCAGAAGACATGGCCCCCGTAATCCGCAAGGCGCTTCAGATACTCCCCGTGAGTGCCGTCGGGCGACGCGATAACGATGAAGTCGCAGCCGTAGAGGTCTGCGAGGTCCTTCGTGTGCGCCACCTCCTCCAGCGCCTTCTCGGGGTGGTAGAAGAGGATGTCCTCCACGCGCCCGCTGTCCCTGAACAGCCCCGCGAGCCTGCCCGCGAAATTGCGGTATCCTATGAAGCCCGCCCTCATCATCTCGCGCTTTTTGCCTCCGCCCCCGGCGACGTTACCCGGCGCAGCTTCTGGATAATGGGTATCTCGGAGTCGAAGACCCTTATCCGGCCGTCGCCCAGGGCCTTCTCTATCACCCTTATGTCCCTGACCATCCTGCTGAAGCCGTGGGGTTCCACCGAGGCCGCCTGGTCGCTGCCCCACATGGCCCGGTCCAGCGTGATGTGGCGCTCGATCACGCAGGCGCCCAGGGCCGCGGCGGCCACCGAGGTGGCCAGGCCTATCTCGTGGCCGGAATACCCCACTGGGACGCCCGGGAACCTCTGCCTGAGGGTGACGACCCCCGTCAGGTTGAGCTCCTCGGGTTTCGAGGGATACGTGGAAGTGCAGTGCAGGAGCGCCAGGTCGTCCCCGCCGAGCACCTCCACGGCCTTCTCTATCTGCTCCATGTCGCTCATGCCCGTGGAAAGCAGTATGGGCCTGCCCTTCGAGCGGTGGTGCCTGAGGAGGTCCAAATCCGTGAGGCAGGCGGAGGCTATCTTGTAGCAGGGAGGGTCGAACTGCTCGATGAAGTCCACCGAGGCCTCGTCCCAGCAGGAGGCGAACCAGTCTACCCTCCTGTCCCGGCAGTAGCGGTCGATCTCGGCGTACTCTTCGTAGCCGAACTCGAGCCCCCTCTTGAGGTCCCCGTTGGTGGCGCCAAAGGGGTTTTCCCTGGGCTTGGCGAGCTCCTCCGGGGTATAGACGACCTCGACGGTGCGCTTCTGGAACTTCACGGCGTCGCAGCCGCTGAAGGCGGCGGCGTCGATCAGCCTCTTGGCCGTCTCCACGGAGCCGTTGTGATTTATGCCGATCTCGGCGATCACATATGCCGGTCTCCCATAGCCCACGAGCTTGTCTCCGATTCTTATCGTCCTTTCGGCTTTCATCTCTGCCTCCTTATCGGGCCGTCCCCGGGGCTGCCTGGCGCCCCCGGCCCCGTGTTTTTACTCGTGAAAAAGCTTTGCTCACGAATACACCTTGCGGCTCGTTATGCCGTTTCGCCTGAAGGCGTTCCTCGTGTCGAGGATTCGCTCCGAGTGCGCCTCTATGAAGGCGTAGTCGAAGGCCGAATGGTCCGTCACCAGGACCACCAGGTCCTGCGCCTCGAGAAGCTCCCCCGTAAGCTTCTGCGACTCCATTCGCATGTCCGGATAGTTGCGGAGCCCCCCGAACTCCGGGACGTGGGGGTCGCTGTAGCAGACATGGCTGCCGAGTTCCCGGAGGGCATGTATTATCTTTATCGCCGGCGACTCCCTCTTGTCGTCCACGTCCTTTTTGTAGGCCGCGCCGAGGACAAGCACCTTCGATGCTTTTAACGCCTTGCCGGAGTCGTTCAGGAGCTTCGCGGCCCGCTCCACCACGTACTCGGGCATGCGGGTGTTGATCTCCCCCGAGAGCTCGATGAAGCGGGTGCTGAAGTCGTACTGCCTGGCCTTCCAGGTGAGGTAGAAGGGGTCTATGGGGATGCAGTGCCCCCCGAGGCCGGGGCCGGGATAGAAGGGCTGGAAGCCGAAGGGCTTGGTGCTGGCGGCCTCTATCACTTCCCATATGTCTATCCCCATGCGGTCGAAGAGCATCTTTAGCTCGTTGACCATGGCGATGTTCACGGCCCGGTAGATGTTCTCCAGGAGCTTCACGGCCTCCGCGGCGCGCGTGGAGGAGACGGGCACGGTCTTCGCCGAGACGGCCTCGTAGAGGGCCGTGGTGGCCTTAAGGCAGCTCTCGGTGCAGCCGCTTACGACCTTGGGGGTCGTGGCCGCGGTGAAGCTCCCGTTGTTGGGGTCCTCCCTCTCTGGACAGTAGGAGAGATGGAAGTCCCGCCCGGCCCTCAGGCCCGTCTCCTCGAGTATGGCCCTCAGGTCCTCGTCCGTCGTGCCGGGATAGGTGGTGGACTCGAGAACCACGAGCTGCCCCTTCCTGAGATGGCGTGCTATGACCCCGGCGGTGTCGAACACATAGGACATGTCCGGCTCGCGGTGGGCGTTGAGGGGCGTGGGAAGACATATGAGGATGCAGTCGGCGTCGCCGAGCTTCGAAAAATCCGAGGTCGGCGTGAGGCGCCCGCCGCACCCGGCGACCCTGGCGGACTCTAAATAGTTGATATAGCTCCTTCCCTGCCTGAGGAGCTCCACCTTGGCCTCGTCCACGTCGAAGCCCATGACGGGAAACCCCGCCGCGCAGAACTCTATCGCCTGCGGCAGACCCACGTAGCCCAGGCCCACGACGCCCACGACCGCCTCCCGCGACTTTATCTTGTCCATGAGTTCCACGACGCCCTCGATATAGGTGCCCTGGGCGCTCATTTCCAGAAGAGGAGGTGGCTTCTCAAAGAGTTGAGTTTTTCGCCCTCCGCCGATAGGCGGAGACGCCGCACGTATTCGAGAAGAAACGCCAGGAGCACCGAGAAAAAAAGCGCCGTCGCAGCGGCGACCTTTACCATATGCCTCCGCTTGGGCATGACCCTCACCTCGGGCGGCACCGCCTTGTCGATCACCTGTATGACCACGGGGTCCCTGGCCTCCTCGAGCCTGGCCATCTCGTACTGCTTGAGCAGGATGTCGTAGAGGGCCTCCCTGTACTTGAACTCCCTGAGCTCCCTCAGGTACTCCGTGCCCAGCGACGGTATCCTGTTCGTAGGCACCAGCGGGTCGGGGTTGTGGCCCGTGCCCTCGGACTCGAGCTTGGCCATTTGCTCCTTGAGCCCCTTTATCCCCTCCTCCGTCTTTCTGAGCATGGGGTTCTGCGGGGTCGCGTAGGTGCGCATTACCCGAAGCTCCACCTCTTTGGCGGCTATCTTGGCCCTGAGGTCGGCTATCCCGGTCAGCACGGCGCTGGCCTGCTCGTCTATCTTTATCGCCCCCGTCCGTTCCTGGAAGCTCCTGATGCTTTCCTCAGCCGCCACGAGCGAGTCCTTGGCATCCTTCAACTGGTCCTCCAGGAAGAGCCTGCGCTGAGAGGCATCGGTGACCGCGAGTTCTCGGTTGAGGGCCTGGAGCTCCTCGACGAAGGCATTTGCCATAAGGGCCGCCTTCACAGGGTCCCTGTCCATGACCCCGACGGTAACGAGGCCGCTCTTTTTGTCGACCTCCGTGGTGACAACCCCGAGGAGTGAGGTCCTGGCGTCCACTCGATGCTTCTTCCCGTACTCCACCATGAGGTCGAACCTGTCGATCATCCTGTCCAGAACCGTGCGCGACCTGAGCATGGCGACGTAGAGGCCCTCCGGCGTCTTGAGGCCCATGGAGCCCCCGACGGCGCCGGCTATGCCGCCCGAGAACTGGCTCAGGAACCTGGAGGCCAGGCCCGAGTCGGCGGTCTGCGGAGGAAGTATTCTGGTCTCCGCCCTGTAGACGGGGGCCATTATGAGGCTTATCACGGCTGTTACGACCGCGGCGGCCAGGGTTATACCCGCTATCATCCTCTTCCTCTCCAGGACGATTAGCAGGTAGTCCAGGAGGCCCGCCTCCTCCGGGGCGTCCCTTCCTATGGCGTCCTTGTCGTCTCGCATATCGCATCCCCTGTGAGGTCTCCCCTTTCCCCCCGGCGCGAACCCGGCCCCTGCCCGGCGGGCGCTCTGCCCACGCAGTGATACTCGAAGCCCAGGCCGCTCAGCGTGCCCGGGTCGTAGATGTTCCTTAAGTCCAGGAAACAGGGCCGCTTCATGAGGCCTCTGATCCGCCCGAGGTCCAGGTTTCTGAACTCCTCCCACTCGGTGACTATGATGAGGGCCTCCGCCTCCCTCGAAGCGCCGTAGGGGTCCTCGCAGTAAACGACCCCTTTTAGGACGCCCCCGGCGTTTTCCATGGCCTCGGGGTCGTAGCACCTCACGTGGGCTCCCCCCTCGAGGAGGCCGCGGATCAATTGAACCGCCGGCGACTCCCTGATGTCGTCGGTGTCGGGCTTGAATGAAAGCCCCAGCACCGCCGCAGTGCGGCCCCGAAGGCCGCCCATGGCGTCCCTCGCCTTCCAGAGCATCCTTTCCTTCTGCGCCTCGTTGGCCCTTACGGCGGCCTCCACGACCCCGAGCCCGACCCCCCGCTCGGAGGCGGTTCTAATAAGGGCCCTGGCGTCCTTGGGAAAGCAAGAGCCCCCGAAGCCGGGGCCAGGGCTCAGGAACTCGGGGCCGATTCTGCCGTCAAGCCCCATCCCCCTGGCAACGGCGCGCACGTCGCCGCCGAGCTCTTCGCAGAGGTTCGCCATCTCGTTTATAAAGGATATCTTCGTCGCCAGGAAGCAGTTGGAGGCATACTTTATCAACTCGGCGCTCTGGATGTCGGTCGTCACAAAGGGGGTCCCGATGAGCCGGAGGGGCCTGTAGAGCTCCAGCATCACCTCCACGGCCCTGGGGCTGTCCGAGCCTATCACCACCCTGCTGGGCCGCATGAAATCCTCTATGGCCGCCCCCTCCCGCAGGAACTCGGGGTTGGCGACCACGTCGAAGTCAACGTGCTCCTTGAGGCCGTTGGCTATCGTCTCTCTGATGCTGTGGCATGTTCCGACGGGCACTGTGCTCTTAGTGGCTATGACCTTGTAGCCCTCGAGGTTGCGGGCAATCTCTTTGGCCACCTCCCGCACGTATTTGAGGTCGGCCGAGCCGTCGCCCCTGGGGGGCGTGCCCACGGCTATGAAGATGGCGGAGGCAGGTTTTATCGCCTCTTCGAGGCGCGACGTGAACCCGAGACGCCCCCTCCCGATATTTCTCGCGACGAGCTTTTCGAGCCCCGGCTCATAGAAGGGCACTCTGCCGCCTCGAAGGGCCGCTACCTTCCCCCGGTCCTTGTCCGCGCATACGACGGAGGCCCCCAACTCGGCGAGGCACGCTCCCGTCACGAGGCCCACGTATCCAGTACCCACTATGCCTACGTTCATCTCAGGCAATCCACCTTGGAATGAAAAATTCCTTCACGGCTAATAGCGATAACTCGCCGTCAGGGCGAAAAGGCTTGCTGCGTCATCCGCGTAGCCCTCAAGCGCACCCCCGGCGACCCTCACGTCGAGGGCGAGGTCCTTTATCACTTCCAGGGAAAGAGTGGCCGAAAACTCCGACTTCTCCTGTTCCCCGCCCCCGGGAAGGTCGCGGCTCTCCCGGTCGTAGGAGACCTTTACGCCTCCGTTTAGCTCCGGGAGGAGATAGCTCACTTCGACAAACAGGTCTTCAGCTTCCGCTCCCATGTGGTGCCCCAGGACCCTACCCTTGAAGGTGTGGCCGGACTGGTATACGTGATGGGTGTACCAGCGGTCCTTCGGCCTGTTGTCGGCCCGGGTGGTGGCGTACTCCACAGTCAGGGCGGCCCTGTCGACGCCCAGGGGCCCGGGCAAATATAGTCCCGCGAGATAAGCCGTCATGGGGGAATCGCCATCGTATCCCACAATATCAGCCACGGCGGAAGGCAGCCCGCCGTCCTCCACGGCGACTTCCCCGTACACCTGCGCCGGCAGGCGCCTCAGGGGGAGAGTTATCTTAAGGTCAAAGCTCACCTTGTGGTCGCTGACATCGCCCGAGCCCCTGTCCAGGAAGAGGAAGCTTCGCGCCCATGTCCCCGGGCTCTCGGAGTGGCCCTCGCCCCCCAGCATGGCGGTCCTTGCGAGCCCCAGCTCCACGTACGGGGAGGGTTTGAAGTTCAGCCTCAGCCCCCAGATATAGGGTTCGGCCACGGCCCTTTCCTCCTCGAGCCTGGAGACGAAGAAGACGAACCTGAAGGGACCGAGGCGCTCGAACACCCACGGCAAGAGCACGGGGTGGGGGTTCGTGAGCTTGAGCATCGTCAAGGGCTCGGCGTTGTTCGAAAGGAGCAGCGCCCCGTGGCGGCCCGGCCCCCACCACTGGGAATCCTTCCCCGCCTCGAGCTCGAGTCCCCAAAAACTCAAGACCGAGTAGGCCCTCTTGACGACAAAATCCTCGTCGTCCTCCGAATACCTGAGCTCGGGGTTGAAATAGAAGGAGACCCTGCCGAGGTCGGCCCTCGAGGCCAGGCCCGCC
>JASFVA010000014.1:0-13730 GCA_050050055.1 Nitrospirota bacterium | reverse complement strand
TTGAAGGAGCGGAGGAGTAGGGTTAAAATATATATAGGCCGGTTTGTCAGCCCGGAGGAGAGGAGAGAGCGCGACCCGTGGTCAACAACGAAGACATTCAGCCCGACAAGTCCATAGACATCAAGGGCCTCGTCTGCCCCTTCACCTTCGTCAAGGCCAAGCTCGCCGTAGAGGAGATGGAGGTGGGCAATATCCTCGAGATAATACTGGACTACGAGGAAGCCTCCCGCAGCATCCCCAAGAGCATGGAGGACCACGGGCAGACCGTCCTTGCCGTGGACAAGATAAACGACACCGACTGGCGCCTTCTCATACGGAAGGAGACTGAGTGATGGATTTCACCGAGGAGCAGCTCCACCGCTACTCGCGGCACATAATCCTCCCGGAGGTCGGCGGAAAGGGCCAGAAGAAGCTGCTGGGGGCGAAGGTCTTCATGATAGGCGCCGGGGGGCTGGGCTGCCCCGTGGGCTACTACCTCGCCGCCGCCGGGGTGGGGACCATCGGGGTGGTGGACAACGACGAGGTGGAAATCAGCAACCTCCAGAGGCAGATCGCCCACAGCGTCCGCACCATCGGCAAGCCCAAGGTGGATTCCCTGAGGGAGACGCTCCAGGGCCTCAACCCCGACGTCAACGTCGTGGGCCTGCGCGAGCGCCTGACCAAGGACAACATAAAGGACTTCATAGCCGGTTACGACGTCGTCGTGGACGGAAGCGACAACTTTCCCACCCGCTACCTCGTTAACGACGCCTGCGTGATGATGGGAAAGCCCCTAATAAGCGGCGCCATACTCCGGTTCGAGGGGCAGGTGACCACGATAATTCCGGGCGAGGGCCATTGCTACCGCTGCCTCTTCGAGGAGCCGCCTCCGCCGGGCCTGGTCCCCTCGTGCCAGGAGGCCGGGGTGCTGGGCGTGCTTCCGGGGGTCATCGGCGCCCTCCAGGCCACGGAGGTCCTGAAAATCATTCTCGGCAAGGGCGAGGTCCTGAAGAATGAGCTCCTCATCTACAGCGCCCTCCAGGCCAGCTTCAGGAAGGTGCAGGTGCCGCGGAGGGCCGACTGCCCGGTCTGCGGCGAAAACCCGACCATCACGGAGCTCCAGGACTACGACGCGGGCTACTGCGCTCCGAGGTAAAAAATAGGTCTTTAACCTCCGGGCCGGGGGGGGCCTGCTTGAGCCCCTGAGTCCCGGGGTCCCCGGGCGCTGTTTTTTGACATGAAGGGCATCACCATACCCAGAGAGTTCGTAGAGGAGATGACGAGGCACTCCCTCGAGGTCTTCCCAAAGGAGGCCTGCGGGCTGCTGGCGGGCAGGGGCGGCGAGGTCACGAAGCTCTACCGCCTGCGAAACGCCGACGATTCCGAGATCACCTACGCCCTGGACCCCAGGGAGCAGCTGAGCGCTGTTAAAGAGATGGAAGGGGAGGGGCTGGAGCTGCTGGCGATATATCACTCCCACACGGGCTCGCCCGCCTCTCCCTCGGCGACCGACGTGGCCCGGGCCTTCTTTCCCGGGACGCGGGAGGAGAACTTCCCGGGCGTGGCGTACGTCATAGCGGGCGTCACGGGGAAGTCCCTCAGGGAGCTCCGGGCCTTCCTGATAGAGGGGCGCGGAGTGGAGGAGATAGAGATAAGACAGTCGCCTTGATGCGGAGCTTCCGGATTCCTTTCCTCGGCGGCTGTCGCAATGACGGCCCCATATCGTTATAATTAACCATGCCCGAGGACAGGAAAGACAAAGGCGATGAAAATTCCGCCTTCAGGGTGCTCTGGCGCGCCAGCCTCGTGGGGGTCCACCTGGTGGCGTCCACCTTCGTGGGGTTCGTGATAGGCCACTACATAGACAAGTACCTGGGCACCAGGCCGTGGTTCACGCTCATATTCCTCTTCATAGGGATAGGCGCCGGATTCCGGGAGGTCTTCAAGTACGCCAAGTTCGGCGGCAACGACGAGGGCGACAAGAAATGATGCGCCGGGTCTATAAATGGACCGCCCTAATCGTGGTACCGCTTGCCCTGGCCTCGGCCTTCATAGAGCCCGTGAAGCTACCCCTGGGGATATTGGCGGGCGCCCTGCTCGCGGCGGTCAACTTCAGGGGCATGCACCGCAACCTCCAGGGACTCATGGACACCGACAGGCCCACGGCCAAGCTCGCCATCCTGAGCGTCGTCCGCCTGCTCATAATCTTTTCCGTTATAATCCTGCTTGCCGCCCTCAGGGCTGTGGACCTCATAGGCCTCATGGTGGGGTTCACCGTTGTGGTGGTGCTCGTGGTCAAGGAGGGTTACTCGGAATCTCAGAAGGAGGAGGCGCAGTAAGGCTGCGGCTCCCGCCCCCTTTTCCCGCCTTCCGCTCGGTATAGAAGCCCCCTGGTAGCTGTGATATAATGCGTCCTATGGTGACGGAGGCGCGGATCAGGGAGGCCCATTCCCGCATCTCGGGGCACGTCTATCGCACGCCCGTCATATACTCCGGCTCCCTGAGCAGACTCACCGGCGCGCAGGTGTATCTCAAGTGCGAAAACTTCCAGAAGACCGGCTCTTTCAAGGTGCGGGGGGCCTTCAACAAGCTCTCCGGCCTCCGCAGGGGCACGAAGGTCATAGCCGCCTCCATGGGCAACCACGCCCAGGGCGTCGCCGCCGCGGCCTCGGCCCTGGGGATGAAGGCCACAATAGTCATGCCCGAGGGAGCCTCGCCGGCCAAGGAAAACGCCGTGCGCTCCTACGGCGCCGAGGTCGTCCTCCGCGGACAGACCCTCTCGGAAGCCATAGACTTCGCCCGGTCCAGAAGGGGTTTCACGTTCATACACCCCTATGACGACGAAGACATAATCGCCGGGCAGGGGACCATAGGCGTCGAGCTGGCCGAGGAGATGGGAGAGGCCGACCATGTGGTGGTTCCCGTGGGCGGCGGCGGCCTCATCTCCGGCATAGCCGCATATATCAAGTCCGTCCGGCCGAAGGCCAGGGTAATAGGCGTGCAGGCCGGGGCCGCCACTTCGGCCCTCGATTCCTTCAGGAAGCGGAGGGCCGTGCAGAGAAGGCCGGAGCCCACCCTGGCCGACGGAATTGCGGTGGGCAGGGTGGGGCGCATCGCGCTCAGGCACATGCTCAAGTACGTGGACGACGTGAGGGCCGTGACGGAGTCGGCGATAGCGCAGGCCGTACTTCTTCTCATGGAGCGCAGGAAGCTGGTGGTGGAGGGTTCGGGCGCCGTGGGCCTTGCCCTCCTCTTGGAGGATGCTGTAAGATTCAGGGGCAAGAACGTGGTGCTCGTGATAAGCGGGGGGAACATCGACTTCACCCTCGTGGACAGGATAATCGAGCGCGGCCTCGTCGAGAGCGGGCGCACGGGCACCGTGGAGGCCGTTATAGAAGACGTCCCCGGCTCGCTCCACAGCCTCACGGGAATCGTGGCGCGCGAGAGGGGAAACATCCTGACCGTGGCCC
The DNA here is from genome assembly GCA_050050055.1 of Nitrospirota bacterium. GTDB lineage: Bacteria > Nitrospirota > Thermodesulfovibrionia > Thermodesulfovibrionales > JdFR-86 > JARRNG01. Next base: position 10,281 of record JASFVA010000014.1, on the reverse strand, counting down.
ACGACAGGCTCTCCAAGGGGCTTCCAATCCAGAAAACTTCCGTGAGGGTCACCTTGGAGGTCAAGGGGCGAAAGCACCTGGGCGAGATAATATCCGCCATAAGGAAAGAAGGCATAGAGGTGAAGGAGGTTCCGCAATGATAGAGCTCGATTTCGGAAACATGATGTCCGACGTGATAGGCGAACACGGCCTCTCGGAGCGGCAGGTGGAAAACCTCAGGCCTGCCTGCGCAAAGGCCCACGGCGAGATAGCCGAGCGCAAGTGGCCCGGCCTTGCCTTCATGGACCTCGCCAGGCAGGACACGTCAGAGGTCAAGGACGTCGCCAGGGACGTCCGGGGGCACTCGGAGAACTTTCTGCTCCTGGGCATAGGCGGTTCCGCCCTCGGCCCCAAGACCATACTGGAGGCCATGAGCCCCATGCACAACCTCAGGCGAAGCCCGAGGGTGTTCATCTACGACAACGTCGACCCCGTAACGCTCACCAACGTACTTTCGATGGTGGACCTGGACAAGACCACAGTGTGCGTGGTCACCAAGTCAGGGAGCACCGCCGAGACCATGGCCTCCTTCATGATCCTCTACGACAAGATGAGGGGGACCAGGGGCAAGATAGTGGCCATTACCGACCCCCAGAAGGGCTACCTCAGACAGATCGCCGAGAAGGACAAGCTGGCGGCCCTGCCCATCCCTCCCGACGTGGGCGGCAGGTACTCGGTGCTCTGCCCCCTGGGGCTTGTGCTTGCCGAGGTGATAGGGGTCGACTGCGACGAGATCCTCGCCGGCGCCGCGAGGATGCAGGAGAAGTGCTCGGACCCAGAACCCTGGAAGAACCCGGCCTATCTCTACGGGGCGATGCTCCACATAATGGACAAGGAGGAAAAGCGGAACATAAACGTGATGGTGCCGTACTCCGACAGGCTCAGGCCCCTGGCCGAGTGGTACTGCCAGCTCTGGTCCGAGAGCCTCGGCAAGCTCGGCATGGGCTCCACCCCCTATCCCTCCATAGGCACCACCGACCAGCACTCTCAGATGCAGCTCTGGATGGAAGGCCCCCAGGACAAGGTCGTGACCTTCATAAGGGTGGAGGACCACGGGGCCGAGATCACAATCCCGCGGGTGTTCAAGGATACGGGGGTGGCGTATCTGGGCGGGCATTCGATGGGCGAGCTTTTCAATTCCGAGGAGGAGGCCACCGAACTTGCCCTTGCCAAGGCCGGAAGGCCCAACATGAGGATAAAGGTCCCCAAGGTGGACGCTGCCCACCTGGGGGAGCTTTTCTACTTCTTCGAGATAGCGGTGGCCTACGCGGGCTTTCTCTACGGCATCAACCCCTTCAACCAGCCCTCCGTGGAGATGTCGAAGAACTTCACCTACGGGATGATGGGCCGCGAGGGCTACGAGGGGCAGCGCCAGGAAGTGGAGGAGGCGAGAAACAGGGTCACCTGCTGGCGGCTTTAATTAATTCCGCCGCCCGAGGCCTGGGCCGGGCGCCCTCCTCATGCCCCGCCCGGAGTGATTGAGCTTCCAGGCCTCTCGTATGAGCGTTTATATGGCATCTCCCCTTCCCAGGCGGCTGATTTGCCTGTTCTTGGCGTCTGGAAAAAACCTTACGCGACGCTGAGTTTTATAAAAATTACCCAAATTCGGGCGGTTAGGCGAAGAACATAAAAAAGGTCTTGCAAAAAAATTAATTTACCCTTATTCTATGATATGTTGAGGGATAAGGTTGAAGTAGCACTTGAGAAGATTCGCGAGGGCCTCAAGACCGAGGGCGGCGATATCGAGCTCGTTGACGTTAGGGACGGAATAGTATACGTCAGGCTCATGGGGGCTTGCGCCACCTGCCCGATGTCCACACTGACCATGAAGAACTGGGTGGAGACGAACCTCAAGGCCGAGGTCCCCGAGGTCAAGGCGGTCCAGGCTGTATGAGGCTCTACCGCCATAGGGCAGCCTGCATTATCCTGTGCGCTTTTCTTATCAGCGCTTTTTCCTTCGTCCCGGCCTTTGCCGGCGGGGCGTCCTGCCTATTAAACGACATCCGCTACTGGTCCTCCGAGAACTACACGCGCGTGGTCATCGACCTCAGCGACCAGGTGAGTTTCCGCAAGGGCCGCTTGAGAAATCCCGACAGGCTTTATCTCGACCTAAGCGGCAGCGCGCTTCCCGGAGAGGCGGAGAGGAGCATCGAGATAGGCGAGGGACCCCTTAAGGGGGTGAGGGCGGCGCAGTTCGATCCCCGGACCGTGAGGGTCGTCCTGGACCTGGAGGGGGTGGAAGACTTCAAGGTGTTCACCCTGGACGGCCCGCCAAGGCTGGTGGTGGACATCCACGGCGGCCCGGGGGGGAAGGCTAAAACGGGCGGCCCGCCGGCGGCCGAGGAGATGAGCGATGCCGAGAAGGCGGCGGCCGTGGAGAAAATAGCCAATGCAAGGAGCGTGGAGAAGAGGAAGTGGCTGCCCGCCGAGAAGGCGGGCCTCGACATCAGGCGCCCCAGGGTGGTGGTCGTGGACCCGGGACACGGCGGCCACGACCCCGGCGCGACGGGACCCAACGGCATCAGGGAAAAGGACATCGTCCTCGATGTCGCGAAGCAGCTGAAGAATATGCTCGAGGCAAAGGGGGACTACGAGGTCTATCTGACTCGGGACAGGGACGTCTACCTCAGCCTCGAGGAGCGCACCGTTATTGCCAACCGCAAGGACGCCGACCTCTTCGTCTCCGTGCACGCCAACGCCCACGACAGCAGGAACGTCAGGGGCCTGGAAACATACTTCCTGAACTACACCAACGAGAGGGAGGCCCTCAAGGTCGCGGCCAGGGAGAACAAGATATCCGTCAGGAGGATGCAGAAGGCCCGTTCGGAGCGCGAGGTCATACTTGCCTCGCTTCAGCTCGACTATAACGTGAAACAGTCCCTGGAGCTCGCCAACTACGTCCAGGGCGCCATGGTGAGCGAGGTCGACAGGTGGTACACCGGCGTGAGGGACCTTGGCGTAAAGAACGCCCTTTTCTACGTGCTCGTGGGAGCCAAGATGCCCTCCGTACTGGTCGAGGTCTCCTTCATCACCAATCCCGTCGAGGCCGGGAGGCTGAAGTCACAGAGCTACCGCAGGCGCATCGCGGAAGGTATATCCTCGGGCATAGAGGAATACTTCGCCGCGTTGCCCGCCCAGCAGAAAGTGGCGATGAGGTACTGATTGCCCGCGGGGAAAATCGAGCTTCTCCTTAAAGGCGGCAGGGTCTTTGACGGGACCGGAGCGCTTCCACGGCCGGCCGACATAGGCATAAGCGGCGACGCCATCGTCTACCTGGGCGAGGGTCCGGTGAAGGCGGAAAAGACTTTGGACCTCAGCGGCCTCTCGGTTTCTCCCGGGTTCATAGACTGCCACGGACATTCGGAGTTCTCCTTCCTTGCGGACCCCAGGGCGCTCGGAAAACTCCTACAGGGGGTGACCACCGAGATAAACGGAAACTGCGGTCTCTCGGCGGGGCCACTCCGCGGAGCCGCGCGGGAGCGCCGCGAGGAAGACCTCAGGGAGTTCGGCATCCCCGAGCGCTGGGAGAGGCTTGAGGAGTACCTGTCCATCCTCGAAAGCAGGGAGCCGGGGCTCAATTTCGCCACCCTGGCGGGGCACGGTTCCATCAGGGGCTCGGTAATGGGATACTCCGACGGGGAGCCCTCGGCAAAGGACATGGAGGAGATGAAGCGCCTCCTTGGCGAGGCGCTTGGGGCCGGGGCCCTGGGGCTGTCTTCCGGGCTCATATATCCGCCCGGAATATACTCGGGCGCCGATGAGCTGGTCGAACTGGCCCGGCACGGCCGCTCGGTGCTGGGGAAACTCATATATGCCTCGCACATGAGGAGCGAGTCCGACGGACTCCTGGAGGCCATAGAGGAGACCCTGGGGGTGGGCGAGGGCGCGGGAGTTGCGGTCCACATATCGCATATCAAGACCGCAGGGCGGAAAAACTGGCACAAGGCAGACTCGGCCATCTCGCTCATGGAGGGGGCCATCGCCAGAGGGCTGAAGGTCACGTGCGACCGCTATCCCTACACCGCCTCTTCCACGGACCTCGATTCGGTGCTTCCGCAATGGGCCTTCGAAGGTGGAGCCGGGGAAGAGATGAGGAGGCTGAGGGAGCCGGCCGAGAGGGAGAGGCTCAAGGCCGGGCTGCCCGAGGACGGGGAGACCTGGGAGGGCGTCGTCGTCTCGAGCGTGCCCAAAGAGTCGGGAAAGTGGCTCGAGGGCCTGAGCATAAGGGAGATATCCCTCCGCCTGGGCAAGGACTGCAGGGACGCCCTGCTCGATGTGCTGGCCGGAGAAGGCGTCAGGGTGGGCGCAATATTCCACGGCATGAGCGGGGAGAACCTCTGGAAGTTCCTCTCCCTGCCCTATGCCATGGTCGCCTCGGACAGCTCGGCCCGCTCGCCCGACGGGCCAACGGCCACGGGAAAGCCCCACCCGCGGGGTTTCGGCACCTTCCCCCGGTTCCTCAGGAACTACCCGGGCGGCCTGAGCGGGGCAATTCACAAGGCTACGCTGCTCCCGGCCTCCACCTTCGGCCTCACGGGCCGGGGCATGATAAGAGAGGGCTACAGGGCCGACATCGTGGCCTTCGACCCGGAGGGGCTCGCCGACAGGGCGACCTACGAGAAGCCCTTCCTGCCGCCGGGTGGTATCGTTCACGTCCTCGTAAACGGCGCCTTCGCCGTCAGAGGCGGGGAGCCCACGGGCCTCAGGCCCGGCCGGGTTCTCAGGGGCGGCGCATGAAAAGATGCGAACCGGCGGTATAATTTGGTAAGCCCTCACCACATATGTAGAATTTGCATTTCGGGGCTTCTCTGATATGATATTGGTTACAAGGTGAAAACAAACAGGTTCTACATATATTCCCTCGTCCTCCTCAGCCTGCTTCTTGGCTACCTTGTCTTCCAGATAATGAGCCCGTTCCTGAGGGCCATCGCGTGGGCCGTGGTGCTCTCGATTCTTTTCTACCCGCTCTTTGCATACCTGGGCGGCCGCCTGAGGTGGCGCTCCGTGGCCGCCGTGGTCACGCTGGCGATAATACTGGTTGTCATCGTCGGACCGGTGTCCTACCTCGCGGTGCTCCTGGTGGGCGAGATACAGCACGTCGCCGCTTACATAGAAAACGGCGAACTGACCACAATCGAAGAAGTTCTGGACCAACCCAGGGTCAGGTGGTTCCTGGAGAACATGGAGCCCATCTTCGGGGCCGAGGAGACGGACTACGGAAAGATCCTCGTCGAGGGCGTAAACAGCCTGGGGCGAAACTTCCTCGAGAAGATGACCACCGGCGCGAAGAACGTTTTCGCCGCCCTCGTCGACTTCGTCTTCATGTCGCTGACGATATTTTTCCTCTTCAGGGACGGCCCGAGGTTCCTCGAGCGTTTCAGGGACTACATGCCCTTCTCCGAGGAGCAGAAGGACAGGCTCGAGATGCAGACGAAGGACATGGTGGTCTCCACCATATACGGCGGCGTCGTGGTCGCCCTCGTACAGGGCGCCATGGGAGGTCTGGCGTTCTTCTTCGTGGGCATTCCCGCCCCCGTCATCTGGGGCACGGCCATAGCCATAATGTCCTTCATCCCGATGCTGGGGACTTTTTCGGTCTGGTTCCCGGCCGTCATATACCTGTTCCTCCAGGGGATGTATCCGCAGGGACTCATCCTGTTCTTCATAGGGACTTTCGGCATAAGCATGGTGGACAACATACTGAAGCCGGTCATCATCGGCGAGCGCACCAAGATGCCCACTCTGATAATATTCTTCAGCGTCCTCGGCGGAATAAAGCTCTTCGGCCTCATAGGGCTCATACTGGGCCCCCTGGTGGTGGCGCTTTTCATCTCGGTGCTTGAGATCTTCAGGAACATCGAAGGAGGCGAAAATGTTTAGCCGCGAAGAACTGCGAGAGATTGCCAAGGCGGGAGAAAACGGCGCGGGCTTCGTAAGCCTGTACCTGAACGTGAATCCGGTCACCAACCCCGGCGGCGAGTATGCCATATGGGTCAAAAACGCCATCAAGGAGTACCGCGACGCGGCCGACCCCGGTATCCTGAAGCTCGTGGAGCCCGACCTGAAGGCCATCGAGGGCTACATGCAGGCCAACAGGCGGGACTTCAAGAAGGGGCTTGCCGTCCTGAGCTCCAAGGAGAGGTCGTTCTGGCGCGAGTATAACCTCCTCGTGCCCGTGAAGAACGAGCTGGTGGTGGACACCGCGCCCTACATAAAGCCCCTGCTCGACATACTCGAGAGGTACAAGCGCTACGCCGTTCTCGTCGTGGACAAGGAGACGGCGAGGATATTCGTGATACACCTCGGGGAGATTACGGAGTACGGCGAGGTCCACTCCGAGGACGTCCCCGGCAAGCACAAGAAGGGAGGCTGGTTCTCTCTGGCCCAGAACCACTACGACCGCCACATCAGCCACCACGTGGGCCTGCACCTCAAGGACGTCATCAAGAGGTTCGAGCCTTTCATAGCCGGGGAGGACATAAACAGGCTCGTCCTCGGCGGCTCAGAGGAGGCCGTGCTGAGGACGAAATCCATGCTTCCGAAGACCGTCCAGTCGAAGATCATAGGCACGTTCCAGGCCGGGCTGTACGAGGGGACCCTCGACGTTCTCAAGCGCGCGGAGCCCGTCCTGAGGGAATACGAAAACCAGATTGAAAGCGACACCGTGGGCGATATCATCCAGAAGGCCATGAAGAAGGAGCGCGCCGTGGTGGGCCTCGAAGCGGTCCTCCGCGCCCTACAGGAGGCGCGGGTGCAGAAGCTCGTCCTGGAGCGCGACGCGGCGGCCATGGGGCTTCAGTGCACCGCCTGCGGGGCCCTCACGGAGCAGGAAGCGGCGGAGACATGCCCCTACTGCGGCGGCAGGATGGAGAAAGTGAACCACCTCATGGACCTGGCTGTCCAGAAGGCTGTCGAGCAGAGCGCCGAGGTGTTCATAGTGCCCGAGAGCCAGGAGCTCAGGAAAGTGGGAAGCATAGGGGCGATGCTGAGGTTCTGAGCCAACCCCGGAATTAGATGTTTTACTTGGTCCGGGCGGGTTTTGTATCCTTAGGGTATGGCGGTTTTCACGATTTTCGCGAGGGGCCGGGCTTTCCTTTTAGCCTTCTTCGTCCTGCTCGCCTCATGTAGCGCCACGGACCGGATGCCCGGCCACGTGTACTACAGGCTCGAGGCCGAGCCCACCACCCTGGACCCGGCCCTCATAGTGGACGTCCCCGGCGGCGCCGTCTCGGCCAAGGTCTTTAACGGCCTCGTGCGGCTGGGCGAGGGCCTGGAGGTGAAACCCGACATCGCCAGCCGGTGGAGCATCTCGGAAGACGGCCTCGCCTATCGCTTCGAGCTCAGGGAGGGCGTCACGTTCTCAAACGGGAGGGAGGTCAGGGCCTCGGACTTCAAGTATTCCTTCGAGCGGGTTCTTTCGCCCGAGACCAGGTCGCCCCGGACCTGGCTTTTCGACCGGGTCGTGGGCGCCAGCGAGTTCATGTCCGGCGAGGCCGACGAGGTGGAGGGCTTCAGGGCCGTCGACGGCCGCACCTTCGAGATAAGGCTCGAGGAGCCCTTCTCGCCCTTTCTGGGCCTCCTTACCATGAGCAACGCCTACGTCGTCCCGCGCGAGGAAGTGGAGAGGCTGGGCCTCGATTTCTCGGCCAGCCCCGTGGGAACGGGGCCATACGTAGTCAAGGCCTGGCTCCCCGGCGACAGGATAGTCCTCGAGGCCAGGGAGGAATACTTCGAGGGTGCGCCGAGGGTCGAGGGCATGGTCTACAGGGTCATCCCCGAAAACCTCACGGCCGTGGCCGAGTTCGAGCTCGGCAACCTCGACGCCATCGGCATCCCCTCCTCGGTCTTCTCCCGCTACAGGGAGTCTCCGGAGTGGAAGGACCTCATCATATCGGCCGAGGGGCTGAACGTCTACTACCTGGGCCTCAACTGCTCCCGGCCGCCCTTCGACGACCCCGCGGTCAGACGCGCCCTCAACCTCGCCATAGACAGGGAGCGAATTCTCGACACACTCTACGAAAAGAGAGGCCTCCTGGCCGGGGGGCCCGTGCCCGGCGCCCTCAGGCGGTGGGAGGCCCCGGAGCCTTACCCCTACGAGCCGGAAAGGGCGAGGCGCATCCTCGCCAGGGAGGGCGCGGGAGGGGCGCAGGTCGATTTCTACGTGACCTCGAGCCCCCAGGAGGTGGTGGACATGGCGGAGGTCATACAGTCTTACCTCAAGGACGCGGGGCTCGACGTGAGGCTCCAGGCCCGGGAGTGGAGCGCCTTCAAGGAGGCCGTGGCCCGGGGTGAGTCCGACATGTTCTGGCTGAGCTGGTGGGCCGACTACCCGGACCCCGAAAACTTTCTGTATCCCCTCTTCCACTCGGACAACCGGGGCCCGGGCGGAAACAGGGCCTTCTACTCGAACCCCGAGGTGGACTCTCTTATAGAGGCCGGCCAGCGCGCCCCCATGAGGACGCTGCGGGACTCCTACTACGAGAAGGCCGAGCGGGTCATAGTCCGCGAGGCCCCCTGGGTCTTCTTCTGGCACAGGACCGACTACATGGTCCACCAGCCCTGGCTCGAGGGCCAGAGGATGTACCCCGTGTATTCCATGGACAAGGGGCTCGACGTGGCCCTGTCGAGATGACCCCGCGCCCGCGAGCCGCGCGAAATCTCCCTTGACACTTCCCTCCCGCTTGCTATGATTTATCAAGGTAGCGCCATTGTTCAAGGCAACAACCGGGACGCTCAAGGGGCGCGCGCCGCGCCGCCTTGGGCACGGGAGGCCGGAAAGGTGAGGTGTCTGTGAGGGTTAGCCTGATTATAGCTGCCGTCGTCGCCCTTTCCGCCGTGAATTCCCATGCGGCCTGCAACCTCAGGTGCCCCACCGAAGGCGGCGGCTCCGAGATCGTCTGCGAGGGCGACGGCAAGTTCGAGACCGTGAGCAAGTGCGGCGAGCCGGACTTCGTCGAGGACGTGGGCTATATATCGGCCGGAAGGTTCGGCTCGATAAGAAACGGCCCTTCCTCAAGGGGGGCCTACAGGGAATCCGTTGTGAGAGTGGAGAGGTGGTACTACAACTGCGGCGAGGGCAGGTTCGTAAAGGAGGTCGTCTTCAAGGGGGGAAAGGTGGTCTCGATCGAGAACCTTCCCGAGCGGGGCTCCGGCCCACAGAAGTGCTGGTAGCCTCTCCGGCCAAAGGTGCCTCCCACAGTTCAAACGTATGATTTGAATCATGGCTTCCGCAGAGGGACTGTCCATAGAATTATTGGACAGCCCATCGAGAGGAGGTGATTTCTTTAATTAGCTCAAGCTTCTGAAAAAAATACAAAAATATCTGCGGGGAGAGGAGGCGAAAGCGATTTGAATCGAAAGGGGATTCGCCATGAAAAGAAATGTTTTTCTTGCAGTTCTGGCCCTGGCCGTTCTGTTTGCCGCTACGGCCTGGGCCGGGGCCGGAAAGGACAAATGCGTGAGCTGCCACGAGGGCGTCACGCCGGGGGTCGTCAAGCAGTGGCATGATAGCGCCCACAGCGGCTCGGGCGTTCTGTGCTTTTCGTGCCACGAGGCGGAGGAGACCGACCCCTCGGGACGCGACCACAACGGCTACCGCATCACGCCCGTGGTAACGCCCAAGCACTGCCAGGGCTGCCATCCGAGGGAGGTCGAGGAGTTCCGCGACAGCATGCATGACGAGGCGGGCCTCTTTTCCCTCTCGTCGTATGCGGTGGTGGGCGAGGAAGTTACCAGGGGCAACGTGACGATCGGCGAGACCAAAAACTACAAGACGCACTTCTCCAGGGAAGGCGCCGAGGCGGGATGCCTCGACTGCCACGGCACCGTCATCAAGGTGGCCGAGGACGGCACTCTCATAAACTGGCCCAACGTGGGGATGGGGCGCTTCAACCCCGACGGCTCCGTGGGCTCCTGTTCCACCTGCCACACCCGGCACACCTACAGCATCGAGCAGGCCCGCAAGCCCGAGACCTGCGGGCAGTGCCACCTGGGCCCCGACCATCCCCAGAGGGAAATATACGAGGAGAGCAAGCACGGCAACATCGTGGCCGCCAAGGGCGAGAGTTTCGACTGGGAGGCCGAGGACTGGGGTCCCGAGCACATCGAGGCCCCGACCTGCGTGACATGCCACATGAGCGGCTTCGGCGGCGCCGTGAAGACCACCCACGACGTGAGCGCGAGGCTCAAGTGGGAGCTGGAGCCGGTGTTTTCCTGGCCCACAGAGAAGGACTACCTTTCGGG
>JASFVA010000013.1:0-14031 GCA_050050055.1 Nitrospirota bacterium | reverse complement strand
GAAAAGACGCTCGGCGCCCTCACCCTCTATTGCAAGGTCCTCAGGGAGATGAGGGAGGAGGACGTCCATTTCCTCCGCACGGTGTCGAGCATCCTCGCCGTCGCCCTCGAGAGGGCGAGGCTCTACGACAACGTGATAATGGAAAGGGGCATGGCGGCCACAATCCTCGACGCCATTGCCGACGGCGTCCTGACCGTGGACATGCAAGGGACCGTGATCTCCATGAACAGCGCCGCCGAGGAGACCCTGGGGATACTGCCCAGGAGCGCCCTCCACATGAAGCGGAAGGACGTCTTCGGCTACGCGGAGGAAAACGGCGGGCTCCAGAGAAAGATGGAGGAGTGTTTCGGGGAGGCCGCCAGGGGGGCCACGGCCACCAGGGAGGCGGACCTCATAGACATCCATGGCAGGAGAATACCCCTGATTTTCAAGAGCGCCCCCCTGCGCGACAACCGCGGCAGGACCGCGGGGGTCGTCTACGTCCTCAGGGACGTGAGCAGGGAAAAGCAGCTCGACATGCTCAAGACGGAGTTCGTGAAGGCGGTGTCCCACGAGTTCAGGACACCCTTGGCCTCCATCGTGGGGATGGCGGAGATGGTTTTGGAGGAGGACGTGGGGGGCGAGAAGGCCCGGGAATACCTCAACGCCATACTCTCCGAGGGCAGCAGGCTCTCCGCCCTGGTCTCCGACGTGCTCGACGTCGCAAGGATAGAATCGGGCAAGGACGTCTACACCGAGGCGGAGATTGATTTCCGTTCCCTCCTCAGGAGCGTCGAGGAGTCCTTCGAGCAGACGGTCGAGAAGAAGAAGGTCGACCTGGTCGTAGACGTGGACCGGGGGATAGAGGGTTTCAAGGGCGACGAGGACAAGCTCAAGCAGTTGCTCAGGAACCTCCTGGACAACTCCCTTACCTATTCCGACGACGGAAAAAGAGTATACATCGGCGTGCACGAACGCGGAGGAAAGGTTAAGATAGTCGTGAAGGACGAAGGGTGGGGAATCCCGAAGGAGGACCTGAGGCACGCCGGGGAGAAGTTTTTCAGGGGAGTCCAGGCCCTTAATACCACCGGAACCGGGCTGGGGCTCACAATCTCGAAGGAGATAGTCAAGATGCACGGAGGAACCATGTTTATTCAGAGCTGGCCGGGCGCGGGAACGACCGTCACGGTGGAGCTGCCTTTCAGGAGGAGCGTATGAGCAAGGTTGTGGTTATTGAGGATGAGCCTTTCATCCTCATGATGATCGAGGACAAGCTTAAGCGCGCCGGCATCGAGGTCGTTGCCCTCAAGGAGAGCGTAAACGCCGTTGACGTGATAAGGAAGGAGTCGCCGGACCTCGTGCTCATGGACTGGATGATGCCGGAGATTAGCGGCCTGGAGGTCTGCGAGGCCCTCAAGGCCGACGACAGGCTCAGGGACATCCCCATCTTCATGCTCTCGGCCAAGGGGCAGGAGGAGGACATAAAGAGGGGACTCGAATCGGGAGTGGCCAAGTACCTGACCAAGCCTTTCAGCCCCAAGGCGCTCCTGGAGATAGTCGAGGAGGAGCTGGCCAGGAGGAAGTAGCCGCCGCGGACCAGCCCGCCCGCCCCTCGCCGGGCGAGCCTGATTTATCAGCCTACCACGTGGAGCTTTCTGACCCTCAGTTTGACGCCGAGCCCGTCGGCGAGCTCCCTGCATTTCCCCAGGTCCACGCCCTCCAGGTCCACCACCGTGGCCTGTACGTCGGGGATGTGCGCCTTGGCCTCCCTGATGAAGGCCAGGACCTCTTCGAAGGCGTTGGGGAACTGAGGGGCGCAGAGCTTTTCGTAGGTCCCCGGGTCCTGGGCGTCGAGGCTCACCGAGACCGAGTCCACGAGGCCCTCGAGCTCCGGGAGTATGTTCCTCCCGTGGATGAGGTTTCCGTGGCCGTTGGTGTTCAGCCTCACGCGGCCGCCGCGGCGCTTGACCCACGAGGCCACCTCCTTGACCTCCTCGAGCCTCAGGAGGGGCTCGCCGTAGCCGCAAAAGACCACCTCGTCGTACGAGGAGGGATCTCCTATGGCCGCCTCGATCTCCCCGACGCTCGGCTCCCCGGCGAGCCGGAGGCGGTGGCCCTTCACGTAGTCCGAGCGGAACCTGACGCAGAAGGAGCAGCGGTTGGTGCAGCGGTTCGTTATGTTGAGGTAGAGGCTGCCGCGTATCCTGTAGGCTATCGAGCCGGCCTCGGAGATGCCCGGGAGGCCGAAGAGCCGCCTGGCGTTGAGCGCCGTGATCCTCGCCACGTCCTCGGGGCTCACGCCGCGCAGCGAGGCTATCTCCGAGGCCGTATGGACGATGTAGGCGGGCTCGTTCCTCTTCCCCCTCATGGGGACCGGGGCGAGGTAGGGCGCGTCGGTCTCGATGAGCAGGTATTCGTCCGGCACGGCACGGGCCACCTCCTTGAGCTTCCCCGCCTTCTTGAAGGTGACCGGCCCGGCGATGGATATGTAGAGGCCCAGGGCCATGGCCTCCTCGGCCGTCTCCATGCTCCCGGAGAAGCAGTGCATGACCCCCCTGTTTATCCCCGAGGCCCTGAGCATCCTGATGGTGTCCCCGCTCGCCTCGCGGCTGTGCACCACCACGGGGAGGTCTTTCTCCAGGGCCAGGGCCAGGTGGCGCTCGAAGACCTCCTGCTGGGTCTTTCGGGGGGAGTGGTCGTAGTGGTAGTCCAGCCCGGTCTCGCCCACCGCCACGACCTTCTTGCGGCCCGTCCACTCCCGGAGCTTCGCAAGCGCGCCGGGCGTGAAGTCCTTCGCCTCGTGGGGGTGGACGCCCACGGTGCAGTACACCTGCCCGTGGCTCTCGGCGAGCTCCACGGCCCGGGAGGCGCTTTCGAGGTCCGAGCCTATGGTGACGAGGGCCTCCACCCCGGCCTCCGAGGCCCTCTCCATGACCTCCGCGAGGTCCTCGGCGAACTGGGGCATCTCGAGGTGGCAGTGGGTGTCTATGAGGCCGGGAATCCTGCTAGGCACCGAATTTCTTCAGCCTGAGGGAATTGGCGAGGGCGAGGGGCAGGAGGCCGGTGGTGGGGAAGATTCCCAGCTCCCCCTTCGAGCATTCCCTCTCGGAGAAGGCCTGCGAGAGGCCGCCCAGCACATAGGGAGATTTAAGAAGCGCCGGCACGGGGTGCCAGCTGTGGTTTTTCAGGACCGAAGGCGTGGAGTGGTCTCCGGTGACTATCAGGACGTCGGGTTTCAGGCCGAGTATCTCGGGTATGGCGCTGTCCATCTCGGAGATCTTTCCGGCCTTGGCCTCGAAGTTGCCGTCCTCGCCGTAAGAGTCGACTTTCTTTATGTGCACGAAGAAGAAGTCGTAGCCCTCGTAGTGCTCCTTGAGGAAATCGAGCTCCTCCCTTATGTCCCCGGCGACGGAGGGGGCCTCCATGCCCACCAGCTTCGACACCCCGCGGTACATGGGATAGGCGGCTATTGCCAGGGCGCGAAGGCCGTAGGCCTCCTCGAAGGAGGGCAGGAGGGGCTTCTGCGATATGCCCCGCAGGAGTATGTGGTTGGCCCTTTCCTGGTCCTTCAGCAGCTCGCCGGCCCTGGTCACGAGCTTTTCGGCGACCTTGGCCACGCGTTCGGCCTCGGCGGTTTCGGCCGCAAGCGGAAGCGGGGGCTTGCCCGTGCTCTGGGGGTCGGTGTCGTTGATGGCGTCGGAGCCCTGCTCCAGCGGGTAGGGGAACCTCAGGAGCACGGCGAACCTGTGCTCCATCCCCGGGGCGAAGATGACCTCCGCGTCGTCCAGCTCGCCTATCTCGCCCTGGAGCCTCTCGGTGAGCTTCCTGCTCTCCTCGGTGGGTATCCGCCCGGCCCTCCGGTCCTGGACCAGGCCGTCCTTGAGGGTCGAGAAGTTGCACCTTATCGCCACGTCGGTGCTCTTTACGGTCAGGCCCAGGCCCAGGGCCTCGAGGATGCCCCTGCCGATCTGGTGCCTCACCGGGTCGTAGCCGAAGAGGGCGAGGTGCCCGGGGCCGCTGCCCGGGGTGATGCCCATCGCCACGGGGGTGTGGAGGCCGCAGGCCGAGGTCCTGGCCAGCTCGTCGAGGTTGGGCGTCCAGGCGGACTCGAGCTCCGTAAGTCCGTCGCCGGCGGGGAGCCCTCCCAGGCCGTCCATCACCAGGAGTACGATCTTGGTGTCGTTCTTTATCACCAGGGGGGCCAGAAGTTCTTGCATCTAAAAACTATAACGCCTAATATTGAGTTTTTCAAGGGCGCGGCCCTCAGGGAAAGACCAAATTACAGTTATATTAATAATTGACTTTGTTAGGAGAGGTCGTATATTATTCCAAAATTCAGTGCGAGCTTGTTTATGGCAAACAGGTGCTTGATACTTATCGTAGTTGCGCTGGCGCTCCTGACGGTCGCCCTTTCCGGGTGCGAGTCCCTGAAGAGGGCTGAACCCATCATCCCCATCAAAGAGTACGAAAAGATGGTGGTGGGCAGGTTCGACGCCAACTACGTAGGTACCGACAACTGCCTCAGCGCCTGCCATTTTCACGACAAGCTGAGGAAGGATTTCGAGGCGAGCACCATGGGCGCCCAGATGTCGGGAAAGACGGGCATGCCCATAGTGGACTGCGAGAGCTGCCACGGTCCCGGAAGCCTCGCCATAGAGGGTATCACCAGGGAAAAGGTGCAGGAGGACGCGGCAAAGGGCGTCCAGACCGCCTGCGACTACGATACGTTCATCGACATCGAGAGCCTTCCCGCCCCCGCCCAGTCTCTGATATGCCTCAAATGCCACACCGCCAACGCCACGTTCAACCTGCACAACTGGAACGCCAGCGAGCACGCCATAAACGACGTCTCCTGCTCCGACTGCCACCAGATACACGCCGGCCCCGACCTCATCGTGAAGCCGCGGGACACCTACCAGATGTGCTACGAGTGCCACCAGGAGATCAGGGTGCAGTTTTCCATGCCCAACCACCATCCCGTGCCCGAGGGGAAGATCACCTGCATCGATTGCCACGACGCCCACGGCACGGCGGCTGAAAATATGCTGAGGCAGGATTCGGTCAAGGCCACCTGCACGCAGTGCCACGCCGAGAAGGAGGGGCCCTTCCTTTTCGAGCACGCCGACCTGACCGAGGAGTGCACGGCCTGCCACGAACAGCACGGTTCGGTCAACACTTTCCTGCTCAAGCAGTCCGACCCGTTCCTCTGCCTGCAGTGCCACGCGGGGCATCCTCACGACCCGGGGATATCCTTTGATGATGAACAAATCGCGGCCTTCTACACTCGCTGCACCGACTGCCACTCCACGATACACGGGACCGATATCCCCTCGGTGGGCGGCAGCGGGAGGTTCACGCAATGAGTAAAAGGGCGCTCGCCGGCATCGTGGGGCTCTGCGCGGCCCACCTGCTTGTGCTCTGCGCTCCGGCCGTGGCCCAGGAAGACTACATACAGCCCTACAAGTTTCCCGAGATAGGGCCCAAGGTCGCCCTGGAAGGCGGTTATGGCTTCGTCTGGAGCAGCGGCTCCCGGAGGGCGGGGAAGTACTGGTACCTCGAGGACTCTCCTACCTTCGGCGTCCACCTCGAGGCCTTCCCTTTCCCGCACAGGGTGTATCTGGAGCTCGATTACGTGAACGACAACGACTTCTTCGTGGACGCGAGGTACGCCTACAGGGACCTGCTCCTCTCGCGGTGGCTCAACAGCACCGTTTACCACAACCTAGACAACATCACGCTCGTGGACCTGGGCGGCGCCGGCTCGCCGGACGTCCTCAGGAGGGACCCGGGCCAAAGGTACTTCATCAGGACCGGCATGAACAGGCTTTTCCTTAGGTTCAAGACGCCCGATTACCCCTTCCACGTTTATCTCAGCGGCAGGATTGTGGACAAGAGGGGTACGGTTCAGAGGAGGTTCCTCGGCGGCGCGGGCACCTTCGACAACCTGGTGCGCACGTCCCAGAAAAGGGACATCAACTGGGACACCACGGACATAACCGTGGGCCTGAACAGCCACCTCGGCCCGATAGAGGCGGACTACTCCCACAGGGAAAAGCGCCTGGACGCAAGCGGCCAGAGGCTGATGACCGAGTCTTACGAGGCCAGCGCGGACCGCGCCGCGGGCGTTTTTCCCCACAGCCTCGTCTCGGACATCGAGAGCTCCACGGACACCCTCAAGGTCCATACGTCGCACACCGGGAAGATAACGGCCGCGCTCACGGCCTCTGCCACGGAAAGCGAAAACCGGATAAGCGGCGCCCAGGCGGATTATGTCTCCGTGGCGGGAGACGTGAGGTGGATGCCCCTCACGAAGCTGACCTTCTTTTTCAAGTACCGCCACAGGGAGAGGGACGCCTCGGCCAGGACAACCTTGCCCGTGGGTTACCTGAACTTCGCATCTTACACGCCCGCCGTGGTAGGCGGGGTCGTAATCCGTCCGCTCATTTCCTCGAAGTCCGATACGTTTTCGGCCACCGTCCGCATGAGGGCGCTCAAGAAGCTCGACCTCCGCGCCGGCTTCAAGCACAGGGCCACCGACAGGTCCACCTCGGGGGTCTGGCGGGTCTCTCCATCCACCTCGCGGAACTCGGTGTTCCTGTCCGCCGCGGGAAGGATGGCCAAGAGCCTCAAGGTCGACGGAAAATACGAATACAGGCACGAAAGCAGCCCGGCATATAACACCCAGCCCGAGGACTCCCACCGGGGCAGGGTGGCCGTCACGTGGTCGCCCCTGGAGAGGCTCATGGCCTTTCTGAGCTACGACCTCACGAGGGGAGGGTCCGACAACGTAATAATCGAAGACTCCCTCGGGGTCGGGCACGCCAGCGACAGGGACATAAAGCACGACAAGGTCATGGGAAGCCTGTCGTATCTTTTCGGGGAAGGACTCTCCCTGACCGGGACATATGCGTATCTCAGGAGCTCGGTGGAGCAGGGCCAGATCTACGGAGAGACGGCCCCCCTCACGGTCGAGGACGCCAGATACAGGAACGAGGCCCACAATGTGTCGGTAAGCTCGTTCTACTCGCCCACGGAGCGTCTCAGGCTCGGCGCGGGCGTCAGCCACACCAGGAGCAGGGGAGACTTCTCTTCCGGCTCCGCCGGGGTGGCCTCGTTTTCGAGGCTCGAGGTGTGGGAGACCATATACTCGGCCTCCGCCGACTACGAACTGTCAGGCGGATGGGGCCTGGAGGCGAACTACAAGTTCACCGACTTCGACGACCGGGTGGAAAACCCCGAGAACCCGACTTTCTCCGATGGAGAGGCCCACCTGCTCTTCGTATCGCTTTCGAAGGAGTGGTAGCCACAGGGGGAGGCCCCCTCCTCCCTGACCCTGCTTCGAGGCCGGGGGCTCCCCCGGCGCCCCTGCTTATCCCTTGAATTTCAGGCGGTTTTGAACGCCGCTTCCGCTGTGGTAGAATTAAGGAAAAGGGAAAAGGAGTTTTAGAGAGATACCCTCGATTTACGGAAACACCGCCGGCCTCAAGCGCAGCGAGCTCAGCTCGCTGGAGAAGGTCTATCGCAGGAGGGTCCCCCCGGCGGACATAGTTACCCCGGAGCTCGCCAGATACCTCGCCTCGCTTTCCCGCCAGACGGGCAGGCAGTTGGGGGTGCTCATCACGAGGGAAGGCACGCTGACCCACGTGATAGTGGGCGACGCCAAGGGGATCTTCATACCCTCCCTGGAGGACTACCCCCTGGGCAAGAAGCCCCTCAGGGGGCTCAGGCTCGTCCACACCCACCTTAACGGCGAGGAGCTCACGAGGGACGACCTCACGGACCTTGCCCTCCTGAGGCTCGACCTCGTGGCGGCCATAGACGTGGAGGACGAGGCCCTCCGGAGCGTCAGGCTGGCCCACCTTGCGCCCGGGGGGACGGAGAAGGCCGTGCACGACCTCCACAGGACGGATTTCGATTTCGCCGAGTTCGTCCGGGCCGCCGAGGAGGAGATGAACCGCCGCAGGGTGGTGGACCAGGCCGACCCGCGCGAGAGGGCCATCCTCATAGGGGTCTCCACGGCCCCCAAGTACGAGCTCGAGGACTCGATGGCGGAGCTCAGGGAGCTTGCGGAGTCCAACGACCTTCTCGTCCTGGACACCGTGATCCAGCGCCCCAAGAAGCTCCACCCTAAATACCTGATGGGCGAGGGCAGGCTCAAGGACCTCGTTATAGAGTCCCTGGAGAAGGGGGCCACTCTCCTGGTCTTCGACCAGGACCTCAGCCCTGCCCAGGCGAGGGCCATAAGCGAGCTTACGGAGCTCAAGGTGATAGACCGCTCCCAGCTCATCCTGGACATATTCGCCCGGAGGGCCCACAGCAGGGACGGCAAGGTGCAGGTGGAGCTTGCCCAGCTGAAGTACATGCTCCCCAGGCTGACGGGAAAGGGGACGGCCATGTCGCGCCTCATGGGCGGCATAGGCGGAAGGGGCCCCGGCGAGATGAAGCTCGAGGTGGATCGCCGCCGCGTGCGCGACAGGGTGGCGCTGCTCCAGAAGCAGCTGAAGTCGTTGAGCGAGGCGCGGAGGCAGAGAAAGCACCGCAGGGTGCAGAGCGGACTCCCCATAGTCTCCATCGTGGGCTACACAAACGCCGGGAAGTCCACCCTCCTGAACGCCCTCACCCGGAGCGAGACGTTCGTGGAAAAGAAGATGTTCGCCACCCTCGACACCGCCACCCGGCGGCTCCGCTTCCCCCGGGAAAGGGAAGTGGTGATAACCGACACGGTGGGCTTCATCAGGGACCTCCCCAGGGACCTCATGGCCGCCTTCAAGGCCACGCTCGAGGAGCTCGAGGACGCCGACCTTCTCCTGCACGTGGTGGACGCATCGAACCCGAGGTTCGAGGCCCACATCGAGTCGGTGGAAAACATACTCGAGGAGCTGGACCTCCTGGGGAAGGACAGGCTCCTGGTCTTCAACAAGGCCGACAAGGTGGACCCCGGGGAGCTCGGGAACGTCTGCGACAGGTACGGGGCCGTGTCCATATCCGCCCTTGACCCCTCCACCTTCGGCCCCCTCCTGAGGGCCATAGAGCAGCGGGTGTGGAATGAAAAGTTGGCGGACATGAAGGTATAATAGAGGGGACCGAGGGGCCGGAAGCCCGGGGATTCAAGCGGAAATCTCACCCGACTCCGAGAAATCGCCCGTTTTTTCACCCTCTGGCCGCCGATTCTGGAAAGAAACGAGGTGCAGGCTTGATTAAGGAATTCGCGCCGAAATGGATAGCATGGGAGATCACCAGGCGGTGCAACCTCCGTTGCGTGCACTGCCGCTCCTCCTCCCAAGACGAGGTGAAGGGCCATCCCGACTTCTCCACGGAGCAGGGTTACCGGCTGCTTGATGACATCGCGAGCTACGCAAAGCCCGTCATAGTGCTCTCGGGCGGAGAGCCCCTCATCCGCAAGGACGTCTTCGACCTCGCCAGGCACGGGGGCGGCCTGGGGCTCAGGATGTGCCTGGCCACAAACGGCACCATGGTGGACGAGGAGGTGTGCAGGAACATCAAGGACTCCGGGATACGCATAGTCTCCATGAGCCTCGACGGCTCCACCGAGGCCGTGCACGACGACTTCCGCTCGCAGGAGGGGGCCTTCGCCGGGACTATGAGGGCGGCCGAGCTCTTCAGGGAGCACGGCATAGAGTTCATCATAAACTCCTCCTTCACGAAGCGGAACCAGGAGGAGATACCCAGGGTCTACAAGCTGGCCAAGGACCTGGGCGCAACGGCCTGGTACATGTTCATGATAGTGCCCACGGGCAGGGGCGAGGATATAATGAGCGAGCTCATCTCCAAGGAGGACTACGAGGACATCCTCGAATGGCACTACGACATGGAGCAGGAGGAGGACCACATGCTGGTGAGGCCCACCTGCGCCCCCCACTACTACAGGATACAGCTCCAGAAGGCCAAGGAGAAGGGCGACAAGGTGAAGCGCAGGACCCTCAAGTTCTCCACGGGAGGTGCCAAGGGCTGCATCGCCGGGCAGCTCATCTGCCTGATAGACGTGGACGGGAACGTCCTTCCCTGCAGCTACTTCCCAAAGTCCGCCGGGAACGTCTTCGAGCGCCCCTTCAAGGAGATATGGGAGGACTCGGAGCTCTTCAGGTCGCTCCGGGACTTCAAGAGCTACAAGGGCCGCTGCGGCTCCTGCGAGTACATAAACGTCTGCGGCGGATGCCGCGCCAGGGCGTACTCGATCCACGGAGACTATCTCGAGGAAGAACCATTCTGCGGCCACGTGCCTTTCAAGATGAAAAAGGCTGCCGTTAAGAAAAAATCCTGACGGAGGACCGATGAACGACACATTCCTGAAGGCGTGCAGGGGCGAGAGCGCATCGCACACGCCGGTCTGGCTGATGAGGCAGGCGGGCCGCTACATGAAGGAGTACCAGGAGGTCAGGAGGAAGCACGACTTCTGGACCATGTGCAAGACGCCGGAGCTGGCCGCGGAGGTGACGCTCCAGCCGGTGGACATCCTGGGCGTGGACGCCGCGATACTCTTTTCGGACATCCTCACCGTGCTCGAGCCCATGGGCCAGAACGTGGAGTTCGTCGAGGGCAGGGGGCCCGTGGTGGAGGGGCCCGTGAGGGACAGGCAGCGGGCCGAGGCCCTCAGGGTCGCCGACGGCGACAGGGACCTGGGCTACGTCATGGAGGCCGTGAGGCTCCTCCGCCGGAAGCTCGAGGGCAGGGTCCCCCTCATAGGCTTTTCGGGCGCGCCCTTCACGCTGGCCACCTACATGGTAGAGGGCGGGAGCTCGAAGAATTTCATGCACACCAAGACCATGATGTACCGCGACCCCGCGCTCTTCTGCTACCTCCTGGACAAGATAACCGACACCGTCATTAGCTACCTCAAGGCCCAGATAAGGGCCGGGGCGCAGGCCGTTCAGATATTCGACTCCTGGGCGGGCGCCCTGGCTCCCGACGACTTCAGGGACTTCGAGCTCCCCCGCATAAAGCGCATCGTCCGTACCCTTAAGGAGGCCGACGAAGCCCCTGTGATATATTTCGCAAACGGGGCCGCCGGGCTCCTCGATGAGCTCAACGAGACCGGAGCCGACGTTATCGGCGTGGACTGGCGGGTGGACATAGGCAGGGCCGCCGGGGCGCTGGGGAAGGACCACGCCCTACAGGGCAACCTGGACCCGCTGGCGCTCTTCCTGCCGGAGGACGGGCTGAGGGAGAAGACGGGGGCCATACTCGAAAAGGCCGCGCCGGCCAAGGGGCACATATTCAACCTGGGCCATGGCATAATCCCCCAGACCCCGGTCGAGTCGGCCAAGGCCCTCGTCAGGGCGGTGCACGAGCTCAGCTCCAGGGCATGACCGGGGTACTCCTCCTCAACCTCGGCGGGCCCGACTCGCAGGAGGCGGTAAGGCCCTTTCTCTACAACCTCTTTTCCGACAGGGAGATAATAAAGCTCGGGCCCTGGCCCGCCCTTCAGAAGCCCTTTGCATGGCTCATATCCACCATGAGGGCGGGCACCACGCGGAAGGCCTACGCCCTCATAGGCGGCGCGTCTCCAATTCTCCGCATCACCCGGGCGCAGGCCCTGGCCCTGGAGAAGGAGCTCGCCCCCCACGGCAGCTTCCGGGTGTATGTGGGCATGAAGTACTGGCACCCCTTCATAGAGGACGCCGTGGCCCAGGCCCAGGCCGACGGAGTCAAGGAGTTGGTGGCCCTGAGCCTCTATCCCCAGTACTCGGAGGCCACCACCGGCGCCTCGGAGAGCACCCTCAAGGACGTCATGAGGCGGTATCCCATAAGGTACGGCTGCGTCCCACCCTGGTACGACCACCCCCTCTACGTCGAGGCCCTGGCCGACACCATCTCGGGGGCGCTCAGGGAGGCGCCCGGGGCGGAGGTGCTTTTCAGCGCCCACAGCCTTCCGGCCAAGCTCATAGCCGGGGGCGACCCCTACGCCGACCAGATCATCGACACCATCAAGGCCGTCGGGGCGAAGCTCGACATCAGGTGGCACCTGGGATACCAGTCCAGGAGCGGCCCGGTGAGGTGGCTTGAGCCCTCGACGGACGACGTGATACGGCGGCTCGCCGCCGAGGGGGTCAGGGACGCGGTGGTGGTGCCGATAAGCTTCGTCTCCGACCACATTGAGACCCTCTACGAGATTGATATATTATATAAGGAAGAAGCGGCGAGACTCGGCCTGAGGCTTCACAGGGCCAGCTCCCTGAACGAACATCCGCTTTTCATAGGCGCGCTCAAGGACCTGGCGCTCAGGGGCGCGGAAAAGCTCAGGTGGTAGAGGAGCTCAACCGATAATGCGGATTGTCATAGCGGGCGGCGGCATCTCCGGCCTTTCGCTCGCCTACTGGCTCACCCGGGACAGGGAACGCGAACTCGACGTCACGGTGCTCGAGGCCGAGCACCGGCCCGGCGGAAAGGTCTGGACCGACCGCGAGGAGGGCTATCTTCTGGAGTCGGCCCTCAACGGATTCCTCGACAACAAGCCCCGCACCCTGGAGCTGGCCGCGCTCCTTTCGCTGGAGCCCCTCAGGAGCAACGAGTCCTCCAAGAAGCGGTTCATAGTCCTCGGCGGGGAGCTCAACAAGCTTCCCGAGTCGCCCCCGGCCTTCCTATCCTCGGGGCTGATGAGCGTGCCGGGGAAGCTCAGGATAATGCTCGAGCCCTTCATCCCCAGGAGCAAGGCCGAGGACGAGTCCCTGGCCGATTTCGCCAGAAGGAGGCTCGGCAGGGAGGCCTTCGAAAAGCTCATAGACCCCATGGCCTCGGGCATATACGCAGGGAACCCAGAGAACATGAGCCTGGCGAGCTGCTTCCCCAGGATACGGGAGATAGAGCAGACCTACGGGAGCCTCATAAGGGGCCTGATAAAGATATCGGCCGAAAGGAAAAAGAAGGTGGGCGCGGCCCCGGCCGGCACGCTCACCTCCTTCGGCGAAGGCATGCAGGCTATGAGCGACGCCCTGGCCGGAGTGCTGGGGGAGCGCCTTAGGCTCGGCTCCAGGGTGCAGGGCGTGGAGCCGGCGAAGTCGGGGGGCTACAGGCTCCACCTCTCCGACGGCACGGCCGTGGAGGCCGACGTGGCGGTGCTGGCCATGCCGGCCCACCAGGCCCAGGAGGCCCTGAAGGGGCTCGACCCGGCGGCCTCGGAGCTCCTGGGAGGGATAGAGTATCCCCCCGTGGCCGTCGTATGTACCGCATTTAAAAGGGAAAATGTCGGCACCCCCCTCGAAAAGTTCGGCTTCCTGGTGCCTTTCCGCGAGGGCAGGAAGATACTGGGGACGCTTTTCGATTCCTCCATATATCCGGGACGCGCCCCCGAGGGCCGCGTCCTCCTCAGGACCATGGCGGGCGGCTCGAGGGCCCCTTCCATTGCGATGCTCGAAGATGGTAAACTTCTTGGAACCGTGCTCTCGGAACTCGGGGAAATCGCCGGCGTGAAGGGAGATCCAGAGTTCGTGAAAATATTCAGGCACGAGCAGGCCATACCCCAGTACGCGCTGGGGCACCCGAGGAGGCTCGGCGAGATCGAGGAGCGCATGGCCGGCCACCGCGGGCTCTACGTCACCGGCAATGCCCTCAGGGGCATAAGTTTCAACGACTGTATCGAAAACTCTTACAATCTTGCCATGAGGATACTGGAGGAAAACGCATGAGAGGGGGCGCGGCTCTCGTCCCTGCGCTCGTCCTGGCTATTCTCTGTACCTTCCTGGCCGGTGGAGTGCGTGCCGGGGAGCCCAGGGCGAGGGAGTTTTCGGAGGAGGAGATACTGAGGATGGCCGAGACGAGGGCCGTAGTCAAGACCACGCTGGGGGAGATGGAGATAAGGTTCTTCCCCGAAAAGGCCCCCAACCACGTGCACAACTTCATCGCCCTGGCCAAGACGGGCTTTTACAACGGCACGGCATTCCACAGGGTCATTCCCGGCTTCATGATACAGGGGGGAGACCCCGAGTCGAAGGACCCGGGCAACCGCGCGGCCCACGGCACCGGGGGGCCGGGCTACACGCTCGAGGCCGAATTCAACGACCTCTCGCACAAGAGGGGAATCGTCTCGATGGCCCG
>JASFVA010000012.1:0-14068 GCA_050050055.1 Nitrospirota bacterium | reverse complement strand
GTTCTCCCCGGCGACGGTCCGCAACATCATGGCCGACCTCGAGGAAATGGGCTATCTGGTCCAGCCTCATACGTCGGCCGGCAGGGTGCCCTCGGACAAGGGGTTCAGGCTGTACGTGGACTATCTGAGCAGGGGGAAGCTCGACGTCGCGGAGCGGTACATAGAGGAGCTCAGGAAGGCGGTGGAGTGGCTCAGGAGCGACATCAACGACCTCCTCAGGGAGGCCACAAGGGCCCTCTCGGCCATGTCCCACTACGTGGTTTTCGCGGAGCCCATAAGATGCGACAACACCACCTTGAACAGGATCGAGCTCTTCCGCTACCGAGGCAACCAGATCGTGGCCGTGCTTCTGGGCAACGAGGGCCTGGTGAGGAGCAGGATACTGGACACGGACTTCGGCCTCACGCAGAGGGAGCTGAACAGGATATCGGAATACCTCAACTCGGAGTTTTCCGGCTGCACCCTGGACGAGGTCCGGAGGGAGCTCGTAAAGCAGATGTCGAAGGAGAAGACCATCTGCGACATCCTCATCTCGAAGGCCATGGACCTCTGCAAGGAGGCGATTACGTTTCCCGTGGCGGAGATGATCGTCTCGGGGCTCCCGGAGCTACTGGGGCTTCCGGAATTCTCCGACAGGATAAACGACATAGCCCGGGCCATCGAGGACAAGAACCGCATCATTGACATCCTGGACGGCCTGGCGGACAGCGACGACGACGTGCACGTGATTATCGGCTCGGAGATCCCCGAGGAGCAGATGAGGGGGCTGAGCATAGTGTCGGCGTCGTACAAGGAGGGGCAGCGGCCCCTGGGCAGGGTAGGGATAATAGGCCCCACGAGGATGGATTATTCCCGGGCCATACCGATGGTCCAGCAGGCGGCAAGGCTGATAACGCTTACTTTATCCAAGGAATGAGCTAAAGGAGTTATATTTTGGGCGACAAGAGGCGAAAGATAGACATAGAAGGGCAAGGCTCGGAGGAGACCCGCGGAGGGGCCCCGGAAGAAGGCCGGGAAACGGGCGCGGAAGAGGCGCCCCGGCGGGAGGTCTCCGAAGAGGAGCTCGCCGAGGCTGAGGCCGCCGCGGCTGCCGAGGAAGCCCGGGAGGCGGAAGGGCCGTCCGCGGAGGAGCGGCTCGCGGAGCTCGACGAAAGATACGTAAGGCTCTACGCCGAATTCGAGAACTACAAGAAGAAGTCGGCAAGGGACAGGGAGGAGCTGGCCAGGTACGTCAGGGAAGAGCTGGTTTACGACCTCATGCCCTCCCTTGACCACCTGGAGATAGCCCTTCAGCACGCCGTCGAGCAGGAGGACTCCGCGGGCCTCAAGCAGGGAGTGGAGATGACCCTCCGGGAGCTCTACAGGACGCTGGAGAAGTACGGGCTGAAGTCCATCGAAGCCCTCGGGCAGCCTTTCGACCCCGAGTATCACCACGCGATTTCCCAGGCCGAGAGGGACGACATCGAGGAGGGAACCGTGGTGGAAGTCTTCAGGAAGGGCTACATGCTCGGCGACAAGGTCCTCAGGGCTGCGATGGTCTCGGTGTCTCGGAAGCCCGAAGGGCATTAACAAGGAAACCGAATAAAATACAAATACAGACTACAAGGAGGAGTAAATGGCTAAGGCGATCGGAATAGACCTCGGAACCACGAACTCGGTTGTTGCCGTTATGCAGGCGGGGGAGCCGGTAGTCATACCCAACCAGGAAGGAAACAGGACCACCCCCTCCGTCGTCGCCTTTACCGAAAAGGGCGAAAGGCTCGTCGGGCAGGTGGCGAAGAGGCAGGCAATCACCAACCCCGAGAACACCGTGTTTTCGATAAAGAGGCTCATGGGCAGGAGGTACGGTTCGGCGGAAGTGGAGCACGCCAAGGAGCACCTGCCCTTCAAGATAGCGGAGGCCCCCAACGGGGACGCCCACGTGGAGATCAGGGGAAAGAGCTACTCTCCCCCCGAGATATCCGCGATGATACTGCAGAAGCTCAAGGCCGCAGCCGAGGACTACCTGGGCGAGAAGGTGACGGACGCCGTCGTGACCGTGCCCGCCTACTTCAACGACAGCCAGAGGCAGGCGACCAAGGACGCGGGCAAGATAGCGGGGCTGAACGTCCTGAGGATTATAAACGAGCCCACCGCCGCCTCCATGGCCTACGGCATGGAGAAGAAGAAGGAAGAGGAGGTCGCCGTATTCGACCTCGGGGGCGGAACCTTCGACATCTCGATACTGGAGATCGGGGAAGGCGTCATCGAGGTCAAGTCCACAAACGGCGACACCTACCTCGGCGGCGACGACTTCGACCAGAAGATAATCGCGTGGATGGTCGAGGAGTTCAAAAGGGAGCAGGGCATAGACCTGAGCAAGGACAAGATGGCCCTCCAGAGGCTCAAGGAGGCGGCCGAGAGGGCGAAGGTGGAGCTTTCCACTGCGCAGGATACGGAGATAAACCTTCCTTTCGTCACGGCCGACGCCTCCGGCCCCAAGCACCTGCTCATGAAGCTTTCGAGGGCGAAGTTCGAGCAGCTCGTGGACGACGTGATCAGGCGCACTGCGGGGCCCTGCGAGATGGCCCTCAAGGACGCAGGCCTTAAGACGGGCGACATCGAGGAGGTCCTCCTCGTGGGTGGTCAGACCAGGACCCCCAAGGTCATAGAGACCGTAAAGAGCTTCTTCGGCAAGGAACCCAACAAGGGCGTCAACCCCGACGAGGTCGTAGCCGTGGGAGCCGCCATACAGGCGGCGGTCCTGAAGGGCGAGGTCAAGGAGGTGCTCCTCCTCGACGTCACCCCGCTTTCCCTGGGCATCGAGACCCTGGGGGGAATCTTCACGAAGATCATAGAGAAGAACACCACCATACCGACCAAGAAGAGCCAGATATTCTCCACCGCTTCGGACAGCCAGCCCGCGGTGACCATCAGGGTCGGGCAGGGCGAGCGCGAGATGTTCAACGACAACAAGCTCCTCGGCGTCTTCGAGCTCGTGGGCATCCCCCCCGCTCCGAGGGGAGTTCCCCAGATAGAGGTCGCCTTCGACATAGACGCAAACGGCATCCTGCACGTCTCGGCCAAGGACCTGGGCACGGGCAAGGAGCAGTCCATAAAGATAACCGCTTCGAGCGGCCTTACCGAGGAAGAGATCAAGAGGATGGAAAAGGACGCCGAGTCGCACGCCGAGGAGGACAAGAACAAGAAGCAGCTCGCCGAGGCCCGGAACGAGGCCGACACCCTCATATACTCGGTGGAGAAGTCCCTGACGGACTATGGCGACAAGCTCACGGAGGACGAGAAGAAGGCCATCGAGGAGGCCCTCGAGGAGTGCAAGAAGTCGAGGGACACGAGCACGGACGCCCAGGAGATAAAGTCCGCCGTGGGCAAGCTCACGAGCGCCTCCCACAAGATGGCCGAGCACATATACAAGGAGGCCCAGGCCCAGCAGCAGGCCCCCGGCGGGGAAGCCGCGGGCGGCGGACCTTCGGCCGAAGGCGGCGAGGCCCCCGGCGGCGAGGAAGAGGAGAAGGTCGTCGAGGCCGAGTTCGAGGACGTGGACAAGAATGAGCAGCAGTAGGCCGGGACCGGCGACGACAGGGGAGGTAAGGCCGTAGGCTGATATGAAGGACTACTACAAGACTCTCGGCGTCTCGCGGGACGCCACGGAGGCCCAGATAAAGAGCGCCTACCGAAGGTTGGCCATGGAGTGCCATCCCGACCGCAATCCCGGCGACAAGGCCTGCGAGGACAGGTTCAAGGAGGTAAACGAGGCCTATTCCTGCCTGGGCAATTCCCAGAAGAGGGCCCACTACGACAGGTTCGGCACCGCCGAGCCCGGCGGGGCGGGAATGGGCGGCTTCGGGGCGGGAATGGGCGGCTTCAGCGCCGACTTCACCGACGTCTTCGACAGCATCTTCGGGGACTTCTTCGGCGGCTTCGGCGCAAGGAGGGGCCCCAGGAGGGCCAGGGGCAGCGACCTCAGGTACGACCTCGAAGTGGACCTCTTCGAGTCCGCTACAGGTGCCGAGAAGGTCATAGACGTCATGAAGTGGGAGAACTGCGCCGCCTGCGGCGGAAGCGGCTCGAAGAGCGGAAAACGCCAGACGTGCTCCGACTGCGGCGGCAGGGGCCAGACCAGGTATCAGCAGGGATTTTTCATGGTGTCCAAGACCTGCTCGAAGTGCCGGGGGGCGGGCACGGTGGTTACCGACCCGTGCCCGGCCTGTGGCGGCCAGGGCAAGACCAGGAACCCCAAGAAGGTCTCGGTGAAGTTCCCCCCCGGAGTGGACACCGGCACCAGGCTCAAGATGACCGGCGAGGGCGAACCGGGCGAGCACGGCGGCCTGCCGGGAGACCTCTACATCGTCATAAGGGTCAAGCCCCACGAGTTCTTCCGCCGGGAAGGCCCGGACCTTTTCTGCGAGGTGCCGCTTAAGTTTTCGCAGGCCGCCAGGGGCGCGGAGATAGAGGTGCCCGGTCTCGACGGAGTGCATAAGCTCAAGATACCCGCGGGCACTCAGCCCGGCACGGCTTTCACGCTGAAGGGGAAGGGAATCCAGAGGCTCGGTGCGCGCGGAAAGGGCGACCAGGTAGTGGTCGTCGACGTGGCCGTCCCCAAGCACCTCTCGCGCAGGCAGAAGGAGCTCCTCGACGAGTTCGACAAGCTCGGCGGCGAAGACGCCCACGAGGACTTCAAGTCGAGGCTTAAAAACATCTTCGCCGGCTCCTGACCGGGGGACGCCCCTTGCCCCGCCTGTTTCTTCCATCGGAGATCGACCCGCAGAGGGAAGTCCTTATCACGGGAGAGGAGGCGCACTACCTCCTTGCCGTCCTCCGCATGAAGGCCGGGGAGGAGTTTTCCCTTTTCGACCCCTCGGGCAGGCACTTCAGGGCCCGGATAAGCCGGGCCGGGAGGAAGGACGCCGCCGCCGAACTCCTTGCGGAACTTCCACCCGCCCGGGACCCCGCGAGGCCGGTGGTACTGGTTCAGGGGATGCTTAAGAGCGACAAGATGGACCTCGTGGTCCGGAAGTCCACGGAGCTCGGGGTATCCCGCATAGTGCCCGTGGTGGCCGAGAGGTCGCAGGTGAGGCGGACCAGGAAGGGCGAAAGGTGGCGCAAGGTGGCCAGGGAGGCCTCGCGGCAGTGCTTCCGAACCTCCGTGCCCGAAGTGGACGAGCCCCTGGGCATGGCCGAGTTCCTCTCAAGCGCCGAGGGCTTCGAGGGGTTCGTCTTCTGGGAGGGGGGCGGCTCGAGCCTCGGGGAGGCGTGGCAACTGAAGCCCTCGTCTGAGCCCCTGGTGGTCGCCATAGGCCCCGAGGGCGGGTTCACCGAAGAAGAGGTGGACCTGGCCAGGCGCAAGGGCCTCGAGGCGAAGAGCCTCGGAGAGCGCATTTTGCGGGCCGAGACCGCGGCGGTCGCCGCGCTGACCGTAGTCCAGTTCCTCCTGGGGGAGCTGGGGTAGGGCAAAGCCCTCAGGTGCTCTGCCTCACGTGTATCCTTATCGGGACTCCCTTGAAGGAGTAGCTCTCCCTCAGGCGCGACTCCAGGTGCCTTACGAACGATTCCTTGATGCCTTCGGGCTTGTTTGCGAACAGGGCGAAGACGGGAGGGTTCGAGGCGACCTGCGTAAGGTAGCGGAGCTTGACGGCCTTGCCCCGGTAGGAGGGAGGGGTTATTCCCCGCATGAAGCGGTTGAGCTCGGCCGTGCCTATCCTCTTTGCCCGCTCGCCGAGGACCTCGTCGATTGCCGGGAAAACCTTGGTGACCCTCTTCCTCGTCAGCCCCGAGGTGGTAAGCACCGGGGCGTGGCTGAAGAACCAGAGCTTGCGCTCCATCTCCCTTCTGAGTGTTTTGAGGCTCGCCTCGGGCTCCTCCACGAGGTCGAACTTGTTCAGCAGGAACACGGCCCCCTTCTGGTTCCGGTGCACCATGCCCGCTATCTTCTGGTCGTCGGCCATGACCCCCTCGGAGGCGTCCAGGAGGACGAGGGCGACGTCGCACCGCTCTATGCTCCGCATCGCCCTTATGAGGGCGAACCTCTCGAGGGAGTAGCCGAGCCTGTGTTTTCTCCTGATTCCGGCGGTGTCCACCAGGAGGTACTTCTTCCCGTAGTATGTGCAGAGGGTGTCCACGGAGTCCCTGGTGGTGCCGGCCTCGGCGCTTACGAGCAGGCGCTTCTTCCCCAGGAGGGAGTTTATGAGAGTGGACTTGCCCACGTTGGGCCTTCCCACCACGGCTATCTTCGGATACTCCGCGGGGGGCTCCACGGTGGCGGGAAGCTCCGAGGCGACCCGGTCCATGAGCTCGTCGAAATTATATCCCGTGGCCGCGGAGACGGCGACGGGCTCGCCCACGCCGAGGGAATAGAAGTCGTAGAGCCTGTCTTCCTTCGTGGGGCCGTCCACCTTGTTCACCGCCCAGAGGACCCTCTTTCCCGAAGCCCTGAGGATGTCCGCCAGCTCCGTGTCGAAGGGGCTCAGGCCCTCCTTGCCGTCCAGGACGTGGACGATGACGTCGGCCTCGTCTATGGCGAACAGGGCCTGCTCCTTAATCTGCTCGAAGATGTTGTCCGGCGTGCGGGTGTAGAAGCCCCCGGTGTCCACCACCACGAAGGCCCTGTCCTCCCAATGGGCCTCCATGTAGTTGCGGTCCCTCGTCACGCCGGGGACGTCCTCCACGATGGCGGCCTGAAAGCCCACTATGCGGTTGAAAAGCGTGGACTTGCCCACGTTGGGCCTTCCCACTATCACCAGGACCGGCTTTGGCATGGTCTGATTCTACCAGAAGAGGCTGCCGCGCGGGGGCCTAACCCCCGACCTCGAATACGAATTCCACCTCCAGGGGCGCATCCAGCGGAAGCTCGCCCACCCCTACGGCGGCCCTGGCGTGCCTCCCCCGCTCTCCGAAGACCTCGGCCACGAGGTCCGACACGGCGTTAAGCACCTTGTGCTGCTCCGCGAAGCCGGGGGCCGAGGCCACGTAGCCCGTCACCTTCACGCAGCCCGCCACGTTTTCGAGGCCCCCGGCGAAGGATTTGATTATGGCGAGGGCGTTGATGGCGGCCTTCTGCGCCTCGCGCCGGGCCTCCTCGAGCGTAAGCTCCGCGCCCACCTTCCCCCTGCGGAGGACCTTCCCGTCCACGAGGGGGAGGATTCCGCTAAGGAAGACGAGGTTCCCCGAACGCCTCGCCGGGACATAGCTGCCCAGGGCCTCCGGGGCCGGCGGAAGCTCGATGCCCAGGGCCTTGAGCCTCTCCTCGGGGTTCATTTCAAGACCTCCTCGGGCAGGGCTATGCGCCCCGTGACGGCCGAGGCGGCCGCCACGGCGGGGTTTGACAGGTAGACCTCGCTTTCCGGGTGGCCCATCCTGCCCTTGAAGTTCCGGTTGGTGGTGGCTATGGCCCTTTCTCCGGCGGCAAGCACCCCCATGTGCCCGCCGAGGCAGGGTCCGCAGGTGGGAGTGGAAACCGAGGCCCCGGCGTTTAGGAATATCCCCAGGAGGCCCTCGTCCATCGCCTGCCGGTATATCTTCTGCGTGGCGGGTATGACTATCATCCTCACGTCGGGGTGCACGGTGTTCCCCTTGAGAACCGAGGCTGCCTCCCTCAGGTCCTCGAGCCTGCCGTTGGTGCAGGAGCCGACCACTGCCTGGTCTATCCTAACGTCCGATAGCTCGGCCGCGGGCCTGGTGTTCGAGGGCAGGTGAGGGCAGGCCACCGTGGGGGGGATCTTGGAGCAGTCGTACTCCCTGACCTCGACGTAGCTTGCGCCGGGGTCCGAGGCATAGAACATGTAGGGCCGCTTCGCCCTTTCCCTGACGTAGGACTCCGTCGCTTCGTCGGGGGCTATTATGCCGTTTTTCGCGCCCGCCTCGATGGCCATGTTGCACATGGTGAGCCTGCCGTGCACCGGGAGCGCGGATATGGTTTCCCCCTCGAGTTCCATGGCCATGTAAAGGGCCCCGTCCACCCCTATGTCGCCTATGGTGTGAAGGATGAGGTCCTTTCCGGTGACCCAACTGCCGAGTTTCCCGTAATAGACGAACTTCATGGCCTGGGGCACCTTGAACCAGCACTCCCCGGTGGCCATGGCGGCGGCCAGGTCGGTGGAGCCCACGCCGGTGGAGAAGGCACCCAGGGCGCCGTAGGTGCAGGTGTGGCTGTCGGCCCCTATCACGAGGTCGCCGGGAAGCACCAGTCCCTGTTCGGGCAGGAGGGCGTGCTCTATCCCCATGCGGCCCACCTCGAAGTAGTTCGAAAGCTCGTGCTCCCTGGAGAAGTCCCGCATGAGCTTGCACTGCTCCGCGGCCTTTATGTCCTTTTGAGGCGCGAAGTGGTCCGGCACGAAGGCCACCCTGTCGCGGTCGAAGACGTCGGGGGCCCCGATCCTCTTGAACTCCGATATCGCTATGGGCGCGGTTATGTCGTTGGCCAGGAGGAAATCCACCCTGGCGTTTATCAGCTCGCCGGCCTCGACCTCCTCCCTTCCGGCGTGAGCGGCGAGAATCTTCTCTGTTATGTTCATCGTCGTCCCCTCTATCAGGTTTTCTTGTGCTCGAGCTTGTTCAGGGCGTTTATGTACGCCTTCGCCGAGGCCACCAGGATGTCCGTGTCGGCGCCGTGCCCGCGCACGGTCCTTCCGTTTTCCTCGAGAGTGACCATGACCTCCCCGAGGGCGTCCATCCCGCCGGTAATGCCCTTTACCTCGAACTTCTGGAGCCTGCTCGCCGTGCCCGTGAGCTTGGCTATGGCCTTGTAGGTGGCGTCCACGGGGCCGTCGCCCTCCTCGGCGGCCTCGACCTCCTCGCCCCTGCGCGAAAGCCTGATGGTCGCCCTGGGGCTAACGCCCGTGCCGCTTGAGACCTTCATGTCCAGGAGCGCGAAGACCTCAGGCGTCTTTTCTATCTCCTCGGTGACTATGGCGTCGAGGTCCTCGTCGAAGATGTCCTTTTTCTGGTCGGCCAGGTGCTTGAACTTCTCGAAGGCCCGGTCCAGCTCCTCGGGAGAGAGCTCGTATCCCAGCTCGGTGAGCCTGGCCCTGAAGGCGTGCCTCCCGGAGTGCTTCCCCAGGACCAGCCTGGCCTCGCTGACCCCGACGGTCTCGGGGCGGATTATCTCGTAGGTGGTCTTTTCCTTGAGCAGGCCGTCCTGGTGTATGCCGGCCTCGTGGGCAAAGGCGTTTTCGCCCACTATCGCCTTGTTCGGCTGAACGTACATGCCCGTTATCTTGGTGACCAGGCGGCTCGTGCGCATTATCTCCTCGGTGTTTATGCCGGTGTCGGCCCCGTAGAAGTCCCTCCGCGTCCTCAGGCCCATGGCCACCTCTTCGAGCGAGCAGTTCCCGGCGCGCTCGCCAATGCCGTTAATGGTGCACTCCACCTGCCCGGCGCCGTTCAGCACCGCCGCCAGCGAGTTGGCCACGGCCAGGCCCAGGTCGTTGTGGCAGTGGACCGATATGACGGCCCTGTCGATGTTCGCGACCTTTTCCCTTATCGTCCTTATGAGGTTTCCGAACTCCTGCGGAGTGGTGTATCCCACGGTGTCGGGGATGTTCACGGTGCCGGCCCCCGCCTCGATGACCGCCTCCACCATCTCGAGGAGGTAGGGCACGTCGGTGCGGGTGGCGTCCATGGGGGAAAACTCCACGTCTTCCACGAGACCCCTGGCAAGCTGAACCATCTCCACGGAGCGCTTCAGGGCCTCCTCGCGGCTTATCCTGTACTGGTGCTTCAGGTGGATGTCCGACGACGAATGGAACGTGTGTATGCGGCGCCTGGGGATGTCCTTGACGGCCTCCCAGGCCCGCTTGATGTCGCCCTCCCTGGCCCTCGCCAGGCTGCACACCACGGGGCCCTCGACCTCTGCCCCCACCCTGCGGATGGCGTCGAAGTCCCCCTGGGAGCTTATCGCGAAGCCAGCCTCAATGACGTCCACCCCCAGGCGGGCAAGCTGCCTGGCCAGCGTCACCTTCTCCTCGGTGGTCATCGAGGCCCCGGGCGACTGCTCGCCGTCCCTGAGCGTGGTATCGAATATCCGTATTGTCCTCATATCCTGGGGCTGCTCTTTCATATCGACTCCTTTTATAACACAAATTTCTTAGAAATTACATGCTTAGGCAATAAAAAAGCCACGTCGCCTGCGCCGTGGCTGAAGAAGCATCCTGTCTTGTGCTACCGGCTAAGAATGATGCTGCGGGAAAGCCTCAAGCCACGGCCTCAGCGCCATGGCCTGCTAAGTCGGGTCTCCTCTGCCGGCATTTTAAACATGATTTATTATATTCCCGGCGTGGAGGGGCTGTCAAGGCAATGAGGCCACGGTCCTACATCTTGAGAATTACGACCCGGGCGGTCCCGGGGGGGCGAGCTTCTCCTTGAGGGAGACGTTATACAGGACCTCGGCGGGGCCGCTGAGGAGGTAGATGACGCCGATAAGGAACAAGGTGACCTCGGGGTGCATGATGAAGACGGCAAGGAACAGCACCACCGCCACCAGTATCCAGAAGGGTTTCCTGCGGCTGAGGTTAAGCTCCTTCTGGCTGTGGAACTTCATGGTGCTCACCATGAGCCCCGAGCATATGAGGGCGATGAACAGGCCGTAGAAGCTCCTGGTGTGGCCTATGTCCATCTCGGTGTAGAAAAGCACCGTGGAGGCGGCGATGAGGGCCGCGGCGGGGATGGGCATCCCCGTGAAGTGCTTCTTTTCCTCGGAGCCCATCTGGACGTTGTACCTCGCCAGCCTGAGGGCTCCGCAGGCCACGAAGAGGAAGGCCGCCGCCGCGCCCACGCGCCCGAAGGAAGAGAGGGTCCACTTGTAGAGGAGCACCGAGGGGGCCACGCCGAAGGCTATCACGTCGGAAAGGGAGTCCAGCTCGATGCCGAACTTGGTGGTAGTGCCCGTCAGACGGGCCACCCATCCGTCGATGCCGTCGAAGATGCCCGCGATGATTATCGCCCACGAGGCGTGGACGTAGTGTCCCCCCAGGACCGCCACCATGGAATAGAAGCCCGCGAACATCCCGCACAGGGTGAGGCTGCTCGGGAGGATGTATATGCCCTTCTTCATTTCCGCTCCTTCGGCGAGGCCAGGAGGGTTTCGCCCGCCCTTACGGTCTCGCTGGGCTTCACGACGATGTCGACCTCCAGGGGAAGGTAGACGTCGAGCCTGGAGCTGAGCTTTATTATCCCGAAGCGCTGGCCCCGCTTGAGCCTGTCCCCCGGCCCTACGCGGCATACTACCCTGCGTGCTAAAAAGCCGGCCACCTGCCGGACGAGCACCTCACCGTCCTTTTCCCTGAGGATCATGGCCGTGTTTTCGTTCTTCAGCGAGGCGGATTCCTTGTAGGCGGCCTTGAGGCTCCCCGGGGTGTGCCTGACCGACATTACCTCGCCGTCGCAGGGGGACCTGTTTACGTGGACGTTCAGGGGGGACATGAATATGCTGATCCTCATGGTGTTGCGCTTCAGGTACTGCCTTTCGTACTGAGGGGCGATGGAGACCACCCTGCCGTCGGCGGGGCTCACGTAGCCCTCGGCGGCCGGGAGCCGCCTTTCGGGGTCCCTGAAGAAATAAACCATGAAAAGGCCCAGGGCCAGCGGCGCCGCCGCCACCAGGGGGCCGAGGGCAATAAACGCCAGGAGGGTCAGGGCTGCGAAGACCCCTATGAAGGGGTATCCCTCGGGGGCAATCCTCACCATAGGAGCGCGTCCCCCCGGCGGCCGGGGCTAAGCCTTCGACTTGTCGACAAGCTTGCCTTTCTTGAGCCACGGCATCATGGCCCTGAGCTTCGCCCCCACCTGCTCGATGGGGTGTTCCTCGCCGTGCCGGGTCAGGGCGTTGAAGACCGGCTTTCCGGCCCGGCACTCCAGTATCCATTCGCGGGCGAACTCGCCGGACTGTATCTCGTCGAGGATGTCCTCCATCTCCATCTTCGTCTCGTCGTCGATGATCCTGGGGCCCCGGGTCAGGTCGCCGTACTGGGCGGTGTTGCTTATGGAGTAGCGCATGTTGGAGATGCCGCCCTCGTAGATGAGGTCCACTATCAGCTTGACCTCGTGGAGGCATTCGAAGTAGGCCATCTCGGGGGAGTACCCCGCCTCCACGAGCGTCTCGAAGCCCGTCTGTATCAGCGAGGTTATGCCGCCGCATAGCACCGCCTGCTCGCCGAAGAGGTCGGTCTCGGTCTCCTCCCTGAAGGAGGTCTCTATGATTCCCGCCTTTCCGCCGCCGATGGAGGAGGCGTAGGCCAGGGCTATGTCCTTGGTGTTTTTCGAGGGGTTCTGGTGCACGGCGATGAGGCAGGGCACTCCGCTTCCCTTCTGGTACTCCGAGCGCACCAGGTGGCCGGGCCCCTTGGGGGCGGCCATGAAGACGTTCACGTTCGGGGGAGGGACTATCTGGCCGTAGTGGATGTTGAAGCCGTGGGCGAAGCCCAGGTAGGCGCCCTTCTTGAGGTTGGGCTCTATGTCGCAGCAGTATATGTCGGCCATGTACTCGTCCGGAAGGAGCATCATGATGACGTCGGCCTTCTTGGCGGCGTCGGCTGGGGTCATGACCTCGAAGCCAGCCTTCCTGGCCTTGTCCCAGCTCGGGCCCTTCCTTGCGCCGATTATCACGTCCCTGCCGCTGTCCTTGAGGTTGTTGGCATGGGCGTGGCCCTGCGAGCCGTAGCCTATTACCGCAATCTTCTTGTTCTTGAGGGCCGTCTTCTTTGCGTCCTTATCGTAGTAGACCTTGAGCATCATGATCTCCTTTCGGAATGTCTTTCTTGGTTGAACGATTAGCTATTATATTACAACCCCGGGCGATTTTTCCCGCAAAACGGTCAATTTCAAGGCCCCCGGAGCACCCGGCCGGGGTAGTAGTCCCCGTGGCCGGGCACGACGACGGCGCCTCCGTCGAGCTCGGAGTCCAGCCGGACTATGAGGTCCCTGAGCATCCCCATCTCTTTCCGGAACACGGAGCTGTCTACGTTCGTGCTCGTCATCATGAACTTGGGAAGGTTCAGCACCTCCCTCTCCTCGGCGCTCAGGCTCTCCACGAGGAGCAGGTAGTCGCCCGTGAAGACGAGCCCCGAGTCGGGGCCCACCAGAAAGACCTGTCCCGGGATATGGCCCCCAAGGCTTTCGACGACCCGGAACTCATGCCCGCCGACATCGAAGGAATCCACGACCCTGAAGCCGTGGGCCTCCTCCGGGTTGCCGCTTCCGAAGGGGGTCCAGTTTTTCGGGAACCGCGGCCTGGTGAACCCGTTGACGAGCAACGTGAAATGGCGGTTGAGCTCGCCGAGCTGCGTTTCGCTGCCCCGCGAGCGGTCCTCCCCCTCGATGATGGCCTCGGAGTCCCTGTGCATGTACACGGGAGTGCCGAACTCCTCCTCGAAATACCCGCTCAGGCCCGCGTGGTCGGCGTCGGCGTGGGTCACGTATATCCGTTCTATGCTGCCCGGCTCGATGCCGCTTTCCCTGAGCATGCCCTTTACGTCTTCGTAGTAGACCCCGTAGCCACCGTCTATCATGACGCGCTCGCCGCCGTCGAGGATAGAGAGGTTCCCGCCCGTGGGAAGCCTGAAGACGCTGAGGGTGAGGCCCCCGCGCTCAAGCGGGGGCAGGCCCCTGTAGGCGAAGTTCTCCCCCGTCCTCAGGACCGAGGCCGAGGCGAAGGCGAGCACGTTGGTCAGGACGCTGCCGGCCTCGAGGTGCTTTCCCGCCTCGCTGCTGAAGCACAGGAGGGACTGGGTAAGGCTCCTGGAGGAATCGACGAGCTTCTTCAGGCGGGCCGTGTCGTCCGTGCCCAGGAGCGCCTTCAGCCTCAGGAAGAACCTCTCGGTGAGGTTCAACCCGATGACGTCGTCCACCTCCTTCTGGCCCACGCCCCGGTAGTTTATGCCGTAGTGGTAGCCCCTCTCGTTGAGGTCCTTGAGGAGCCTGTCGACCTCCCCGGGGTCCCTGGTGACGATGGAGACGTTGACCGAGGTCTCGGATACGGCCTCGTCGTAGGACATGTATATTACGTTGGCCCCGTGCTCCCTGAGGAGCTCGGCGAAGGCCCCCAGGGTGCCCGGGCGGTGCCGGAGCCGGACTTCCA
>JASFVA010000011.1:0-15061 GCA_050050055.1 Nitrospirota bacterium | reverse complement strand
GCGGGCGGCCTCGTGAGAGGCAACGCCCGGGTCCTCGTGAAGCCGAACCTCCTTTCGGCGTCGAGGCCCGAGCAGGCGATAACCACCCACCCCCTCCTGGTGAAAGCGGCCTGCGAGTACGCCCTGGAGAGGGGAGCCCTGGTCGTGGTGGGCGACAGCCCCCCTCTGGGATCCTTCGAAAAAATAGCCAGGGCCACCGGCCTCGAGGAAGCGCTGAGGGGCATGCCCGTCACGCTCAAGGAGCTGGCCTCACCGAGGAAGACGAAGACCGGGGAGAGTTTCAGGGACGTGGAGCTCTCGGGGGACGCCCTCGATGCCGACGCCATAATCAACCTGCCCAAGCTCAAGACCCATTCTCAGATGACGCTTACCCTGGCGGTGAAGAACCTCTACGGCTGCGTCGTGGGCACGAGCAAGGGGGAATGGCACTTCAGGGTGGGCGAGAACAAGGAGCTCTTCGCCGAGCTTCTGGTGTCCGTTTATAGGGCCCTTCCCCCGTCGGTAAGCCTCCTGGACGGAGTGCTGGCCCTGGAGGGCGACGGGCCCGGGACGGGGGGAAGCCCCCGGCGCCTGGGCGTCCTCCTCGGAAGCCAAAGCGCCGCCGCCCTCGACGAGGCCGTCTGCCGCATGCTGGCAGTGGAGCCCACGGCGCTTCCCGTCTGCAGGGCGGCCCGCGCCATGGGCCTTGCGGAGGAATACGCGCTCGAGGGCGACCTTCCCGTCTTTAAAGACTTCGCCATTCCCCGGGAAGAGCGCCTCGTCTTCGGCCCGGGGTTCCTCAGGGGTTTTCTTCGCCGCCATCTGACCGTCAGGCCCGAGTGCGAGGACGAGGCCTGCATGCTCTGCGCCGAGTGCGAAAGGATGTGCCCCGCCGGGGCCCTGGAGCTTGAAAAGCGGAGGCTCAGCTTCGACTACGACCGCTGCATAAGGTGCTATTGCTGCCTCGAGGTCTGCCCCCACGGCGCTCTCAGGAGGAGGGAGCCGCTAATAAGGAGAATAGTAAAGAAGATAATCTGAACATACCCGCCCCGCCGATAATTGAATAAGCGGAGTTCGATAATTTATCCTAAGTCATGCAAATCGAGCTCTACCTCGTCCCCCCGGGAAACGGAGGTTTCAGAAAGGCCCTCATCCGTAAGGCCACGGAAGAGCTCGGGGGGCCGGACTATTCTAACCTGCTTTATCTCGCCCCCACCCGGCAGCTCGTAACGAGGTGGCAGAAGGACTTCCAGCCCTTCGGGGGGGCCTGCTACATCCCCCCCAGAGCGGGCACCCTCCGGGAGCTATCGAGGCGGCTTTACACCCAGAGCGGCGGCCTCCTCCTGAAAAAAGGGCTCGTCCCCATCGCCGTGGCCGGGCTCTCCGGCCAGGGCCTGGGATACGCGGCCATCGCGGCGGACTTCATACGGGAGATGAAGAACCACTTCCCCGGCGAGGACGCCGGGGCGCTCCGCCGCAGGTTCGAGGGAATCTTCGCCGAGCTCGGCACGCCCGAGGAGGTGTCAAGGAGGGTCTACGAGGCCATCGACGTTTTCGGCCGCTACAGCGACGCCCTCGCCGCCGCCGGAGCCGCCGACGAGGACGACGCGGTCTCGCTTGCCGCCTCCGCCGCCGGAAGGCAGGGCGGGGCCGGAGTTCTCGTCCTCGACGGCTTCTACGAACTGACCCCCGCCGAGGACCTCCTGGTGAGGGCCCTCGTGTCGAGGGCCCGGAAGACCCTCATCTCCATACCCATAAGCCACGCCAGCGACGACCTCTCCCACTGCTACTGCCGCTCGATATCGGAGCACTTCGGCGTGGAGCCCGAGACCCTGCCCCAGGGGGAGAGAAACCCCGTCATGGACCACGTGGCCTCGCAGTCCCGCGAGGAGGAGGTGGAGGCCATGGCAAGGCACATAAAGAGCCGGTTCGTCTCCGGCGGGCTCAGAGAGCTCGACGGCGTTTACGTGGCCTTTCCCAAGCTCTCGGACTACAGGGAGCTTCTGGCTCGGGTCTTCGGGCGATACGGCATTCCCTTTTCCCCGGAGCCGGAGCCCTCGGGGCATTACGGGGACCTCCTGAGCCTCCTCGACGCGGTAAGCGGCGGCTACCCCAGGCTTGCCACGGCGAGGTTCCTGGCCTCCCCCCACTTCGGGGCCATTCCGGAGGAAGTCAGGCGGGCCGTGCCCGCCATGGCCCTCGAGGCCGGGGGGTTGACGGGAAAGGACTCGTGGCTAAAGGCCTTCGAGTCCCGCGACCTGGGGAAGGAGGGGAGAGACATTTTCAGGAGCCTGACGTCACTAAATACACCTTCTAATTTAGAGAGTTATACTATATTCACTAATAATTTACTTAACCTTCTGAAGAAGCTCGGCTTTACCTCCGGCCAGGAGCAGGACGACTACGAGGACGTCCTCAGGGGCCTGTGCCTCCTGGACTCCCTGCCCGGCCTGAAGCCCTCAAGCCTGCGGAGCGTGGCCGAGGGCCTCAGGGCGTACCTGGGTTCGGGCGCAGGCGAAAACGAGAAGGTCCCGGGTGTCCACGTGGCTCCCCTCAGGGAGCTGAGGGGGCTCGACCCGGAGGTCCTCTACATGGGGGGCCTCAAGGACGGGGACCTTCCGGCAAGGCCCGAGGTGGACTTCCTCCTCCCCGACAGCGTGAGAACGCAACTGGGCCTCGTGGACATGAGCCGCAACATGAGGCTCCAGGGATATATCTTCCGCAGGCTGGCCGCCACCGCCGGGGGCCTTCGCCTGAGCTATCCAGCCATGGAGGGCGAGAAGCTCTTCCTCCCCTCGCTGTTCCTGAGGGGCGGCGAGCCCCTTGCGGAGAGCCTCTACGGCGATTTCTCGCCCGAGGAGGCCATGACGAGGAGGCCGGGCGAGCCCCTTTCGGCGGGCATTTCCGAGCTGGAGGGGATAAAGGGCCGCGGGAAGGGCGATTCGGCCATAAGGGTCACGGACATAGACGCCTACCGGGCCTGTCCCCGCAGGTTTTTCATCGAAAAGGTCATGGGCCTCGATCCCCCGGAGATAAGGGAATACGAGGTGGAGCCCAAGACCATAGGCAGCGTGGCGCACGAGGTCATGGAGAGGCTCGTGGGCCCTCCCCTGGACGGGTTCGAGGCCTTCAAACAGAGGGCGGAGGAGGTGCTGGCGGAGGTGCTCCCCAAATGGCCCCTGGACGAATACTTCAGGGACCTCGTGAGGGAGTCCTTCCTCACGGTGCTTCCCGACATCTACTCGCTGGAGGAGGACCTCGCCTCCGAGGGCTACAGGCCGGGGATGACGGAGCACCCGGTGCGCGGAGAGCCCCTGCCGGGAATAAAGCTCAAGGGCAAGATAGACCGGGTGGACACGAAGGACGGGGGTGCGGCCTTCGTGCTCGATTACAAGACCGGGGCTGCCGAGCTCTCGAGCGCCAGCACGGTGAAGCGCGGGGCGGCGCTCCAGCCCTTCATCTACGCCGCCATGCTCAAGGCCGAGGGGCTTTCCCCCGAAAGCGTCGGGTACTACTCGCTCAAGGACGTCCGCATATCCCGCGTCCCCAAGAACAAGGACCTGAAGGAAGGCCGCACCCTGGACTATTTCGTCGAGTCCTCGCTCCTCTACCTCGACTCCACCGCCTACTCCATGCGCACGGGCGACTACGGCGCCCGTCCCCTCAGCGACGCCACCTGCCGCCGCTGCCACGAAAGGCCCTACTGCCCCTACATACAGGGGGACGCGAAATGAGCGAGAGCTACCTGGACACGGGGAAAAGCGTCATCATCTCCTCGCCCGCGGGGTCGGGAAAGACCGAGAAGCTGGCCCGCCGCTACATAAGCCTCCTCGAAGGCGGTTCCGGCGTCGAGGAAGTGCTCTGCATCACCTTCACCGAAAAGGCCGCGGCCGAGATGAAACACCGTATCCTGAGCATTCTCGAGAAGGAGTATCCGGAGCTTTACGAGGAGACCAGGGCCAAGGTGCCGCTGATGCGCATCTCCACCATCCACGCCTTCTGCCTGAGGCTCCTTAAGAGGTTCGCCGTGGAGCTGGGGTTCGACCCCTCGGTCAGCGTGGCCGACGAGCTCGCGGCCCGGGAGCTCTGGACCGAGTCGGTCTACGAGTGCCTGAGGGAGGACGGGGAAAGCGCCTCGGGCTTCTTCGGCGTGATAAGCAGGAGGGGCCTGAGGGGATGGGGCTCCCTTCTCCGGACCCTGGAGGAGATACACAGGAAGAGGCCCTACCCCGAGCTGCTCGCCCTGGAGGGGGAAAGGCCCGAGGGCGAGGCGCTGAGCGTCTTCTCGCTCTACATGCGGTGCCTCGAGAAATATTCCTCCAAGAAGTTGGAAAGGCACCTCGTCGATTTCCAGGACCTCGAGCTCCTGGCCTACCGGGCCCTCTCGCAGGGGGCCGAGTGGCAGAACATCCTCTACGCCTTCGACGAGCACACCGACCACCTGCTGGTGGACGAGTTCCAGGACACGAGCACCCTCCAGTGGAAGATAATAGAAAAGCTCACCGAGGAGTGGCGCTCCGGCCTGGGCGCCAAGAGGGACAGGGGCAAGACCCCCACCATATTCCTCGTGGGCGACGAAAAGCAGAGTATCTACCGCTTCAGGGGGGCCAACGTAGGCGTCTTCAACAGGGCGAAGAAGAACTTCGGCCAGTGGCTCGGCGAGGAATACCACTATGTCGAGGTAAAGGAGAACTACCGCAGCCTCCCGGCCATAGTTGATTTCGCAAACGAGCTGTTTTCCCGCCTCATGCCCGGAAGCGACCCAGAAGGATTAATGACCCCCTATGCGCCCTTCCAGGCCACCAGGGAAGGCCGGGGCGCGGTGGACCTGGTGCTCCTGGAGGAGCAGGAATATACAAAGGACACCAGGGCCAGGGAGGCCAGGGCCCTGGCTCGGGCCGTCCGGGACCTTCACGGCAAATTCGAGGTCTACGGCGAGGAAGGCAATAGGAGGCCCTGCGCCTTCGGCGACATGGCCGTCCTCATGAGAAACAGGACGCACCTCGCCCTCTTCGAGGACGCCCTGGCGGCCGAGGGCATCCCCTTCGTGATACTCAAGGGCATCGGCTTCTACGACGCGCCCGAGGTGGCGGCCCTCAGGGACCTGGTCTCGCTGATGGTCGACCCGGCGGACCCCTACAGCCTCTTCGCCGTCCTGAGGTCGCCGGTATTCTCCATCGATACGGCGGTGCTCTCGCGGCGGCTCAGGGGCAAGGGAGACCCCATAGAGAGGCTCCGTTCGTCCGGAACGGGGAAGCTTAAAGAGGCGGCCGGGCTTCTATCGCGGTGGGCCGGGGAGAGCCGCCTCATGCCCCTTTCGGAATTCCTCGAAGGCGCCCTCACGGAAAGCGGCGCCTGGTCGAGGTTCTGGGAGCCCCAGCGCCACTCGAACATAAAGAAGTTCATCGGCCTCGTCGAATCCTACGAGTCCGCGGGCCTCTCCCGGATCGAAATCCGGGAGAAGCTCCTGAGGCAGAGGTTCGCGGGCGAGGTCGCGAAGGCCAACATAAACGCCGAGGGGATGGACGCCGTGCGGGTGCTCACCGTGCACGCCGCCAAGGGCCTCCAGTTCCCCATGGTCTTCCTGCCCTCCCTCGAAGAAAAGACGGGCGGAAGGAGCGGCCCCGTGGCCATAGAAGACGAAGGGGGCCCGGTCAGGCTCCTCTACGAGGAAGACTCCAGGGAGAGGAGAAAGGACGAGAAGTTCAGGACCGAGGCGAAGAAGCAGGAAGAGGAGGAAAAGCGCCTTTTCTACGTGGCCATCACCCGGGCCAGGGACTACCTCATGATGCTGGGCTCCCACGGCGGGGGCCGGCCCAAGGGCAGGCTCGCCTGGCTTTCGGAGGCCTTCGACGTCTTCGAGCGAAAGGAAGATCTGCCCCTGAACGTCCTCACGGA
Organism: Nitrospirota bacterium; assembly: GCA_050050055.1. Lineage (GTDB taxonomy): Bacteria > Nitrospirota > Thermodesulfovibrionia > Thermodesulfovibrionales > JdFR-86 > JARRNG01. The sequence continues at coordinate 9,184 of JASFVA010000011.1, read as the reverse complement.
AGAGGACCTGGAGTCTCGCTCGGAGGCCGGCGGGCTCAAGTTCGGCGAAGCCAAGGGGTTCGTGGACGTCCCCGCCTACACGGAGCCCCTGGCCTATACCCCATCGCCCAGCTGGCAGGACGTGACGGGGGAGGTCGAGGCCGGCCCAGGGCACGGCGAGCACTGGGTCACGGTGGGGCGCGTAATGCACAGGCTCTTCGAAGAGCTCTCGAAGGGCCAGCTCCAGGTGAGGCTGATAACGGAGCGGGCGAAGCTCCTCCTTCAGCGGGAGGGCATGAGGGACAGCGCCCTCTTGGACGCAGTTACCGAGGACGTGTGGAAACTCAAGCGCGTGGGCCTCCTCGACGAGATAGTGTTCCCCTCCAGGGACTCCCACGCCGAGCTCCCCTTCGTTCTGGAAAGGGACGGCAACATCTACAAGGGGCGAATCGACAGGCTGGTCATCAAGGCCGGGCGGGCCACGGTCTACGACTACAAATGCTTTCCCGTGAGGGAGGCCGAGATGCCGGGGCTCGTGGAAAGGTACCGCTTCCAGATGGACGCCTACAGGGAGGCCGCGGAGCGGCTGTTCGGAGTCAAGGCCAAGTCCTACCTCCTCTTCACGCACCTCCCCTCTCTGGTGGAGGTATAGGACACGCTTGACGGGGAGGCTTATTGACCGGGCCGGCTGCTAACCGACCTCCATGAGCTCTATGTCGAAACTGAGGTCCTTGCCGGCCAGGGGGTGGTTTCCGTCCAGGGTTACCGCCTCCTCCGAAAGTTCGGCGACCATGACGTTGAAGACCGTACCGTTGGGCTGGGTAAGCTGAAGGTGGAGCCCCTCGTGCAGTTCGATGTTGGGGGGCATCTGGTCCCTCTTGACGGTTATTCTCATTTCCTCCTTCGGGGCGCCGTAGGCCTCGTCGGAGGGTATCTTGACGGTCTTCTGCTCGCCCTCCTGCATCCCGTCCACGGCCTGGTCGAAGCCCTTGATCACGTGTCCCGAGCCCACCGTGAACTCCAGGGGCTCGCCTTCCCTCGAGGTATCGAACACCGTGCCGTCGTCGAGCTTTCCGGTATAATGCACTTTAACCGTGTTTCCTTTTTCTGCCTTCTTCAAAACAACTCCTTTCTGATGTCCTGTTCACTACGGGACCCATCCGCCGCAAAGCAGTTCGCCAGCGAATGAGTCCTTGTCCTCTTTGCTTGCCTTCCGGGGAAATTGCGGGAACCTCCTGACACGGCCTATCCGGAAGTTAAGGTAATTACGTAGTTTAACACACCGCGCCGCCCCATCCAAAAGGCCCCTCGGCGGAAGGGAAGAAACTTCCCGATATTGCTCGATTAAGAGAATCGGCGGCCCCCGGGCCCCGGGCATCTCATGAACTTTTCGCTGTGATAAAATAGTCCGATGCTTTACTACATGGGCAAGAGGCTCCTCATGATGGTGCCGCTCCTTTTCGGCATCACGCTCATCACCTTCGTAGTCATCCATCTCGCACCCGGGGGGCCCGTGGAGGTGGAGACCCAGATGTCGACGAAGATCTCGGCCCAGGCCCGGGAGAACCTGAAGCGCCTCTACGGGCTCGACAAGCCCGTCCACATCCAGTACCTGGAGTGGCTCAAGAGGTTCGTGAAGTTCGATTTCGGGAAGTCCTTCGTCGACGGCCGGGAGGTGACCGACAAGATACTGGAGCGGATAAGGATAACCATCGTCATAAACATACTGGCGATCGTCCTCATATTCTCCCTGGCCATCCCGATAGGCGTGATGTCGGCGGTGAGGCAGTATTCGCTCTTCGACAAGGTCTCCACGGTCTTCGTCTTCGTGGGGTATTCGACGCCCTCCTTCTGGCTCGCCCTGCTGCTGATGATATTTTTCGGCGTGAACATGGGCGTGCTGCCCATATCGGGCTTCCAGAGCATCGACGTCTCGGGCATGGGCCCCCTGGAAAGGCTGGCCGACTGGGCCAGGCACCTCGTGCTTCCCGTGAGCATCCTGGCCTTCACCGGCCTTGCCGCCATGTCGCGCTACAGCCGCTCGAGCATGCTGGAGGTCATAAGGCAGGACTACGTACGCACCGCCCGGGCCAAGGGGCTCTCCGAGAGGGTCGTGGTCCTCAAGCACGCCTTCCGAAACGCCCTGCTCCCGATAGTCACGATTCTGGGCCTCATGGTGCCCGAGCTCATCGGCGGGGCCGTGATAACCGAGACCATCTTCGCGATACCCGGCATGGGCAAGCTCTTCATAGAGTCCACCTACGCCAGGGACTACCCCACGGTGATGGGCATCCTCGTCATCGGCGCCGCCCTGACCCTGCTTGGCAACCTCGTGGCCGACGTCTCCTACGCCCTGGTGGACCCGAGGATCAGGGTGAGGGGAAAGGAGTAGGCGCGGATGAGGCTGGGCGCGGTCATCTGGCGGAGGTTCAAGCGGAACAAGCTGGCCGTGGGCGGGGCCGCGGTGGTCGCGGCCCTGGCGTTCGTGGCCCTCGCCGCGCCCCTCATCGCGCCTTACGACCCCACGGACATAGACATAGCAAACGTCCTCTCCCCGCCCTCGGCGCGCCATCCCTTCGGCACCGACGACCTGGGGAGGGACGTCCTGTCGAGGATGATATACGGGAGCCGCATATCGCTGGCCGTGGGCTTCGTGGCCGTGGGGATAGCCCTGACGATAGGGCTGACCATGGGCTCGGTGGCCGGGTATTACGGCGGAAAGATCGACCCGACGCTCATGAGGTTCGTCGACGTGATGCTGACGTTCCCGACCTTCTTCCTGATGCTGGCGGTGATAGCGATACTTGAGCCCGGCATATGGACCATCATGGTCGTCATAGGCCTCACGAGCTGGATGGGGGTGGCCAGGCTCGTGCGGGCGGAGTTCCTCACCCTCAAGCAGCGGGACTTCGTCCTGGCCGCCAAGGCCTCCGGGGCGGGAAACCTCAGGATAATATTCAGGCACATCCTGCCCAACGCCCTTTCGCCGGTCTTCGTGGCCGCCACCCTCGGCGTGGCGGGGGCGATACTGGTGGAGGCGGCCCTGTCGTTCCTGGGCCTGGGCGTCCAGCCCCCCAGGCCCAGCTGGGGGAACATCCTGAGCACGGGGAAGGACTACATCGAGGTCGCCTGGTGGCTCTCGCTCTACCCTGGGCTCGCCATACTCGTGACGGTGCTGGGCTACAACCTCCTGGGCGAGGGCCTCAGGGACGCCCTGGACCCCAGGCTCTGGGAATCCGAGTCCTGAGCTACCGCCTCTTTCTCCGCCTGGCTCTAACCACCACCGTGCCGGCGGCTATGTCGCCGAGCCTCTGCCACTTCAGGGTCGCCCCCATGGCCACGACGGCCACGAGGTAGTAGAACATGGCGTCCACCACCCTGAGGAGGTTTCTGAGAAAGGCCCTTCCGAGGCCGCACCGGACGAAGTCGTCCCTGAGAACCATTATTCCGCACAGCCACTTTCCGGGGGTTCTCCCCCACAGGCCCTCGAAGAGCGAGTAATAGAGAAAGGCCCAGAGGAGAAAGCCCAGCATGCCGAGCACCACGGCGCCGAAGAGCGCGAAGGGGTCCCCGGGCGGAAAAGCGGACTTAAAGGCCAGGAAGCCCAGGGCCGAAAGGGGCAGCGAAATCAGAAGGGAATCCGCCATATGGGCCAGGAACCGCCTGAAGATGCTGGCGAACCGCACCCTTCCCCTCCGGAGCGGCCAGTACCTGAGCTTGTACCGGTCGACCAGCGCCGATAGGACGAATACGACAAGGACGAAGGCGGCGAAGGCCGCGGCGTTCAAAAGCAGCAGCCTGGGGGACAACCCGGCCTCGAGGGGCCCCTTCAGGGAGGTGCGACCGCTTACGCCGGCTTCGTCGATGACATAGAGGTCCTCGGAAAAGAAGCCCTGCGTCACGATGGCCAGCTTGCCGTCGTATTCCGAGGCCAGAAAACTGACGTTGAACTCCTCCGCTCCCACCCCGAGCCCCCGGGGGGCCGTCCACCCGCCGCCCTCGTAGGACCGCGACTCTATCTCGGCGCCGGCGTCCTTCGTGAGGAGGAGCATTTCGCCTCCGGCCTCCACTACCCTGTACGCCCCCGGGGCCGCGAACCGCCCTTCGGTCCGCCAGGAGGAGCCGCGGAGCCTGTCGTGGAGAAGCGTTCCTCCCTCCGTCCAGAAAAGGTTGAGCCCTCCCTCGGCCCACGTGAGCCGCGGCCTCCGCGAGCAGGGCGCTTCGCCCTCCTCGCCGCAGGGAAATGGAAGCGGAACCTCGCGGGAGGAGATCCCCCCTATCAGTTTAAGGGTCTTCTCCCCGTCGATATCGCTCAGGACCCATATGCCGTCGGGGCCCACCGTCCCAACGGGGTTCGCACCTATGCCGGGGTCCTGGTGCTCCTCCCACCCCGAGCCGTCGAAGACCCTGTAGAGGCCCTCCGAGAAGAAATATACCCTTCCATCCGCAGCGTCGAGGGAGCTGTAGGGTTCGACCTCGGCCGGCTCCGAAAGCGTCATTCCGTCGAAGGACCTCATCAACGTCCTTTCCTCGGGCGGTTTCGAGTATGTGGCTCCGGCGAAGTCGAACTCCGCGGTCAGGACGACGATCTTTCCGTCCAGGAAGACCGCGTCGGAGCGGAAGGCGGGCAGCGGCACCAGCCTGAGGAACATGAAGGGGTTGGCAAAAAAGACGGCGAACACCGCCATGTAGAGTAAGATGCCGCAGAGGATTCCGAAGGCGGCAATCGCGATGGCGATGCGCGTGTTTTTCCGCCTTTCCTCTTCCAGGTTGATGGGTCTCGCCGCCCGCTGCATGGAACCCCCGGGTATGGAGGGTCAGTCGAAGTCCCCGGCCGTCAGAATGGAATAAAGGGGGTAGCCGAGCTTCTCGATGTTCTCCCTGCCGTTCTGCTCGCACCGGTCGAGCACCACCACCACGGCGAGGACCTTCAGCCCCGCCTCCCTGGCGATGCCTATCGCCTTTATGGCCGAGCCCCCGGTCGTCAGGACGTCGTCCACTACGACCACCTCGTCGCCGGCTTCCACGTTGCCCTCTATCTGGCGGCCGAGCCCGTGCTCCTTGGGCTCCCTCCGTATGACGAAGGCCTCCACGGGCTCCCCCCTCTCGAAGGAGGCGTATGCCACGGCCGTCGAGACCGGGTCCGCCCCCATGGTCAGGCCGCCGACCGCCTTGGGCTTGAGGCCCTGTTCACTGAGGCTGTCGAGGAGAAGGTTGCCGATGAGGAACTGCCCCTCGGGCGAAAGCGTCGTCAGCCGGAGGTCGAAATACACGTTGCTCATCTTCCCCGAAGAGAGCCTGTAAACGGGCTCCTCGCTCTCCAGAAAAGAGCGCTCCCTCACCACGTCTATCAATCTCCGCCTGTCCGCCAAGGTGAGGAATTCTATCAAAGCCCGCGGCTAATTGACAAGCAAAACCGAACGGTTTAAATAGATTGGCCTCTCCGCCCCGGACGGACGGCCCGGCCCCACGGGGCGGCCCCGGGCGGCCCGTCGGCGTTGCTTTACAGTAGTAAATGTTATGTGATATGCTAAAAAACTGAAAAAGAAAGGATAAATAAGTAGAAAGGCGGTGTTTGAATGCCTCTGAACACGGAGAGAAAACAGGACATCATCAATGAGTACAAGACCCACGACGGTGACACCGGCTCGCCCGAGGTCCAGATCGCCCTTCTAAGCGAGAGGATCAGGGACCTGACTGAGCACTTCAAGGTGCACAAGAAGGACCACCACTCTCGCAGGGGACTCCTCATGCTCGTTGGGCAGAGGAGAAAACTCCTGGACTACCTCAAGTCGAACGACAAGACGAGGTACGAAAAAATCATCGAAAGGCTGGGTCTCAGAAGGTAAATGACAAAAGTAGAGGTTGAAATAGACGGAGGCCAACTCGTAATAGAAACGGGCCTCATGGCAAGGCAGTCCGACGGCTCCACCGTCGTGAAATTCGGCGACACGGTAATACTCGCCACCGCGGTGGCGGACAAGGTGGCAAGAGAAGGAATCGATTTCTTTCCGCTGACAATCGACTACAGGGAAAAGACCTACGCCGCCGGGAAAATCCCCGGCGGTTTTTTTAAGAGAGAGGGCAGGCCCTCCGAAAAAGAGATACTCTCCTCCCGTCTCATCGACCGCTCCGTGAGGCCCCTGTTCCCGGACGGCTTCAGGTGCGAGACTCAGGGCATCGTGTCGGTCCTTTCCTACGGGGACGAGAACGTTTCGGAAGTCCTCGGCATAACCGGCGTGTCGGCCTCCCTGACGATATCGGATATCCCCTTCGACGGGCCGATCTCGGCAGTCAAGGTCGGCAGGTTCGACGGCGCTTTCAAGATAAACCCCAGCATCGAAGAAGCCGAGGGCTCCGACTTGACCCTTACGGTAGCCGGGACCGACGACGCGGTCGTCATGGTAGAGGGCGCAGCCCGGGAGGTCTCCGAGGACGACCTCCTGGAAGCCATAGGCCGGGCCCACGAGGAGATCAAGAAGCTGAACGACCTCCAGAGGAAACTCCGCGAGACGGTGGGCAAGGAAAAGCGCCCCGTCGCGCCGGTGGAGGTGGACGAGGCCCTGGTCGAAAAAGTCAGCTCCCTCGTCCTGGACAAGGTGAAAGAGGCCGTAAGGATTCCCGACAAGCTCAGGAGGCAGACCGAGCTCGACAGAATACTCGAGGAAGCCAAGGCCCAGCTCAACGCCGAGGATGAGGAAGGCCTTTCCAAGTCCATTTCCGGCATCTTCCACGACGTCGAGAAAAAGCTCGTGAGAAACATGGTCCTCGACGACGGCGTGAGGGCCGACGGCAGAAAGCCCGACGAGATCAGGCCGATAACCTGCCTGGTGGGACTCCTTCCGAGGGCCCACGGCTCGTCCCTCTTCGTAAGGGGCGAGACCCAGGCGCTCGCGGCCGCCACCCTGGGCACGACGGACGACGAGCAGAAGATAGACGCCCTGGAGGGCGAGTACTACAAGACCTTCATGCTGCATTACAACTTCCCGCCCTTCAGCGTGGGCGAGGTCAGGTTCCTCCGCGGGCCGGGCAGGCGGGAGATAGGCCACGGCGCCCTCGCCGAAAGGGCCCTCGCCCCGATGATGCCGGACAAGGACGACTTCCCCTACACCATTAGGGTGGTCTCGGACATCCTGGAGTCCAACGGCTCCTCCTCCATGGCCACGGTGTGCGGGGCTTCGCTCTCGCTCATGGACGCCGGCGTCCCCATGAAAAAGCCGGTGGCGGGGATAGCCATGGGCCTCATCATAGAAGGCGACCGCTCCGTCGTGCTCACGGACATCCTGGGCCTGGAAGACCACCTGGGCGACATGGACTTCAAGGTCACCGGCACGGCGGACGGCATCACCGCCTTCCAGATGGACGTGAAGGTGGCGGGCATCTCGAGCGAGGTCATGCACTCCGCCCTCGAAAGGGCCAAGGAGGGCAGGCTCTTCATCCTCGACAAGATGAGGGAGACGATGGCCGACCACAGGGAGAGCCTCTCTCCCTACGCCCCCAGGATCTACACCATGCGCATCAAGCCCGACAAGATCCGCGACGTCATCGGCACGGGCGGCAAGGTCATAAGGGGCATAATCGAGCAGACCGGCGCGAAGATAAACGTGGAGGACGACGGGACCGTCAGCATCGCGTCCTCCGACGAGACGGCGGCGCACGAGGCCATAAAGATCATCGAGGGCATCGTCGAGGAGGCGGTGGTCGGCAAGGTCTACAAGGGAGTGGTCAAGCGCATCACCGACTTCGGCGCCTTCGTCGAGATACTGCCCAACACCGACGGCCTCCTTCATATTTCCCAGATCGCCCACAGGCGGATTGCGAAAGTCACCGACGTGCTCAAGGAGGGCGAAGAATTGGAGGTCAAGGTAATAGAAGTGGACAAGACCGGCAGGATAAGGCTGAGCAGGAAGGAACTGCTGGAAAAGGAAGGCGGGGACCAGGACCAGAAGCACACCGCGGGCAAGGCTTAGTGCCCCTCAAGCATAAATCCACCGGGAGGTGCACCCTTTCGTAAAGGGTGCACCTCCTGCATTTTAGCGGCAGGCTATCGAGGAATGTACAGAAAGAAAGAACTTGAAAACGGCATCCCGGTGGTAATGGAGCGCATGAAGAGCGTCCGCTCCGTCTCGCTGGGCATCTGGGTAAAGGTCGGCTCGAGGTACGAAGCCCCCGCCCAGCAGGGCATATCCCATTTCCTCGAACACATGTTCTTCAAGGGGACGGAGAAGCGCACGGCATCGGATATAGCCTCCTCCACGGACTCGCTGGGGGGCGACCTCAACGCCTTCACCTCGAAGGAGGGGACGACTTTCTACATCAAGGTGCTGGACGAGCACCTCGAAAGGGGCCTGGAGCTCCTGGCGGACATCTTCCTCCACTCCACCTTCCCCGGCGAGGAGATAGAGAAGGAGAAGGGCGTCATCGCCGAGGAGATAAACATGGTGGAGGACACCCCGGACGACTACATCCACGACATCTTCAGCTCCGCGGTCTGGGGCAAGGGGGGCCTCGGCCAATCCATCATCGGCGAGAAGAAGACGGTCAGGGCCATCACCAGGGAGAAACTCCTCTCGCACGTGGAGGACAACTACGGGACAAGCGACGTCGTGGTGGCCTGCGCGGGGAATTTCGAGCCCGGGAGGCTGCTGGCCCTGCTGGGCAAGACCCTGGGCACGATAAGGAGAAGGTCGGCCTCGAAATCCATCGAGACGCCCAAGTTCAGCCCCAAGGTCAAGGTGGTCGGACGGGACCTCTCGGAGGTCCACATATGCCTCGGCATAAAGGGCATTGCCCAGGCCAGCCCGGACCGCTACGCCCTGCTTCTGCTGAACACGGCCCTGGGCTCGGGGTACAGCTCCAGGCTCTTCCAGGAGATAAGGGAAAGGCGGGGCCTGGCCTACAACGTGTATTCGTTCCTCTCGTCGTACTCCGACACCGGCATGTGGGGCATCTACGCCGGCACGGGAAAGAAGCACGCGAACACGGTCATCGAAAAGTCGGTGGAAGAGCTCTACGGCCTCGCCGAAACGCTCACCGAGAGCGAGCTCCAGAGGGCGAAGGACCAGCTCAAGGGAAACCTGGTCCTGGGGCTGGAGTCCACGAGCCGCAGGATGCAGAGCCTGGCCACCCAGCTCATATACTACGGGAGGTATTACTCGCCCTCGGAGATAATGCGTTCAATCGACGCCGTGACCCTGAAAAAGGC
>JASFVA010000010.1:0-15228 GCA_050050055.1 Nitrospirota bacterium | reverse complement strand
GAGTTCGAGACCTTCGAGGGCGAGTGCGCCCGCCTGGGCGGGGAGGGCCTGGTGCTGCCCGCCTACGACTTCTGCCTCAAGTGCTCCCACGCCTTCAACCTCCTCGAGGCGAGGGGCGCCTTCTCGGTCACCGAGAGGACCGCCTACATCGCCCGCGTGAGGAACCTGGCCAAGCTCTGCGCCCAGGCCTACATGAAGCAGAGGGAGGAGCTGGGCTTTCCGCTTTTGAGGGGGGAAGATGCCTGAGACCCTTCTCCTTGAAATAGGCACCGAGGAGCTCCCGGCGAGGTTCATCCCCGGGGCGCTCCAGTCGCTCGAAAGGACGGCCTCGGAGGAGTTGAAGAAGAACGGAATAGGGTTCGGCCCCACGGAGGCCTTCGCCACTCCCCGGAGGCTCGCCCTCCTTGTCGGGGGAGTGCCCGAGACCCAGGAGGGCAGGGTGGAGGAGGTCTTCGGCCCGCCCAGGAGCGCGGCCTTCGACGCCCAGGGCAGGCCCACCAAGGCGGCCCTGGGGTTCGCCCGCTCCCAGGGCGTGGAGCCCGAGAGCCTGGTCATAAGGAAAAAGGGCAAGGGCGAATACGCCGCTGCCGTTATCGAGGAAAAGGGCCTTCCCGTCGGGGATGTGCTCCCGGAGCTGCTTAAGAAAATTATCCTCTCGGTGCATTTTCCAAAGTCCATGCGCTGGGGGCACGGCTCGCTGAGGTTCGCGCGGCCGATACACTGGATTGTGGCCATGCTGGGCGGCTCGGCCGTGGAGTTCGACCTCGACGGCATAAGGAGCGGCAACCGGAGCAGGGGCCACAGGTTCCTCTCGCCCGGGGAGTTCGAGGTGGACGAGCCCGACAGGTATGTGGAGCTCCTCAGGGAGAGGTTCGTCGTCGTCGACCAGCGCCAGAGGGTGAGCATGGTAAAGGAGGAATCGGCGAGGCTATGCGAGCCGGTCTCCGGAAAGCCCTACTTCGCCGACGAGGACCATCCCCTCATAGTGGCCGACCTGGTGGAGTACCCCCGGGCGGTGCTCGGCTCCTTCGACCGGAAATACCTCGACCTCCCGGACGAGCTCCTGGGCTCGGTCATGTGGGGCCACCAGAAGTATTTCCCCGTGGTGGACAACTACGAAGACAGAAACCTCATGAACCATTTCATAATCGTCAGCAACACCAGGGAGGAGAACGCCGGCACCGTGCGCCGCGGGGCCGAGAGGGTCATAAGGGCGAGGTTCGAGGACGCGCGGTTCTATTTCGAGGACGACAAGGGCCGCACCCTCGAGTCCCGCGTAGAGGACCTGAGGAAGGTGACCTTCCACGAAAGGCTCGGGAGCCTCTACGAAAAGTCCATGAGGACGAAGGCCCTGGCCTCCCGCATATGCGAAATCGTGGCCCCCGGCCTCAAGGAAACAGTGGAGAGGGCGGCTGCGCTTTCCAAGACTGACCTCGTTACGGGCGTGGTCTACGAGTTTCCGGAGCTCCAGGGCGTCATGGGAAGGTACTATGCGGTCCACGACGGCGAGAAGCCGGAAGTGGCCTCGGCCCTCCATGAACAGTACCTCCCGGCCTTCGCCGGCGACAGGCTGCCCGAAAGCGACACAGGCGCCGTCGTGGGCCTGGCCGACAGGATGGACAACATAGCCGCCTTCTTCTCGGTGGACCTCAAGCCCACGGGCTCCGAGGACCCCTTCGCCTTAAGGAGGCAGGCCCTGGCGGTCATGACGGTCCTCATGGAAAAGGGCTATCCCCTCGCCGTGGCCGACCTGCTGGGGATGGCCCTGGAGGGGCTCGGCGGTCTCCGGGGGCCAGAGGCGGTGGAGGAGGAGCTCTTACAGTTCTTCGAGCTGAGGCTCGAGGGCCTTTTTTCGTCCAGGGGCCACTCGCAGGACCTTATCCAGGCGGTGAAGGGATTTTTCGTGGATGAGCCCCTGGCAAACCTCATCCGCAGAATTGAGGCCCTCGGGGAGTTCAAGTGCCGGGCGGGATACGACGACTTCCTCACGGCGGTAAAGCGCGTGAGGAACATCATCCCCGGCGAGGAGCTCCCCGGCGTGGACACGACCCTTTTTGAGGCGGAGGAGGAAAAGGCGCTATTCAAAGCTCTTGAGTTGGTCAGATCGGTCAAAATGATAGAGGTAATGCTTGGCGAGGCGAGGGTTGCTGATGCCTTGGATCTGCTCCTCGGTCTCACCGCGCCCGTGAACGATTTCTTCGACAAGGTGCTCGTCATGCACAAGGACCCTAAGGTGAAGGGGAACCGCCTTTCCCTGCTGAGCGAGATCTGGGGGACGGTCTCTTCGGTGGCCGACTTTTCTAAGCTCGCCGAGAGTGGAACATAGCCCTTTTTTAGCCTGCCGAGCCCCTGGCTCGGGGCAGCCCGCCGTTTGACAATTAGTTGGAATTTTTGATAAATTTTAAGTCTACCGCGGTGATTCTTTCCGCGCACGGGCCGATCGATGGCATTCCCGGGTAGCTCAGTCGGCAGAGCGGGTGGCTGTTAACCACTTTGTCGGGGGTTCGAATCCCTCCCCGGGAGCCAACTCCCTCGACCGATTTTTTTATTGTTTTATATTCTCCCCCGGGTCTTTCGGAAAGACCGCCTGTCGCCGCCCTCCCGCCGTACGGCCCTGCTCGGTGCGCTTGCGGTCCGGTCATCGCCCCGACGCCGAGGGAGCGATAAGGAGTGATAAGGATTACCACGGACGGCGGCAATCTGCTATCATACAGAAACAGTTCGGCTACAATTTAATCCATGGATATATCGAGTTTTTTGAGCTCCTATCCCGGGACCCACATAGTCCAGGCGTTCTTTCATTCCCTGATTGCCGCGGTGATTGTCGACCGCTCCATCCATGCCTGGGGCATCACGAGCCCCCTCGTCAGGCAGAGGTTCCGCATCATGGTGATATTGTTGCCGGTTTTGTCCTACCCCTTGTACCAATTGATAAACCCCTCCAGGGGTTCGGTCTCCTTCAGGCTCGGGGCGCTGTTCGACTCGGGCCGCTGGCTCAGCCTGGAGCTCTGGGGGGCCATCCCCGTGAGCGTGTTGTTTGCGGCTTTCCTTTCTCTTACGGCGTTCATATTCTTTTTCCAGGAGCTCGTGCCGATACTCAGGCACGCGGCCGAGTCCAGGAAGTCCGAGATGGAATGGGACCACCCGAGGGAGGGCTCCCCGGTCCTCGCCGCCGCCGATGCCCTGGGAGGAGAAAGACCGGAGGTCTTCATCGCCGATGACGACGACCTCCTTATTTACTCGACCACGGGCAACAAGCCGGCCGTGTTCATCTCCTCCGGCCTTGTAGGCGCCCTGGATGCCGCGGAGCTCGAGGCCGCCATGGCTCACGAGATAGCCCACATAAGGCGAAGCAGGAGGCCGCTCCTGATAGTTACTTATATCGTGAGGGTGCTTCAGTTCTTCAGCCCCGCCACCCTGGTGGAGTTCAGGAAGATAGTCGAGGACGAGGAAAAGATCTGCGACGACGAGGCTGCCGGTCTGACGGGAAATCCCGGAGCACTCGCCAGTACCCTGGAGAAGCTCAAGCTCGAAGACTCGGAGCAGGCGGGCGCCGGGGACAGGAAGCCCGCCCAGGCGATGGCGGCGATAGAGAGCATGAGCCACGACATTCTTCTGGAAAGAAGAATCCGCAGGCTCGGCAACGAGGCGAGGCAGACCGGCGGGGGGCAATGGCTGAGCTTTTCGGCGACCCTCGCGGCGGTATTGGTAATAAACTATTTCGTGGTGTGAGGGTGCGGGTGCAGACATGATGAAAAAGAAATTCCTGAGCGTTCTGTCCTTCGTGGTGACCGTGGCCGTGCTGCTGGGGGCGCTTAAAGTGATGAACTGGCTTCCCACCGCCCTGGACCAGGGCATGTTGCGCTCTTACCCGGGCATCGAGGAGGCCCGGGCCAGGCTCGGCATCAGGGAGATATACGTCCCTTCCTATTTCCCCGAGACCATCAAGTGGCCGCCCTCGGAGCTGCTGGCCCAGCAGACCCCCTTCGAGGCGGTGGTCATGAAGTTCGGCCGCTCGGGCGAAGGCGACACAGGCCTGGTAATAACCCAGGCCAGGAGCGCCGACTTCGACTACGACGCCGGCATAGGGTTCGAAGAGGTCAGAGAGCGGGTGCCCTTCTCCCTGAAGGGCAGGGAGGCGGTCCTCGAGGCTGGGACATGCCGGGACGGCTCTCCCTGCAGCCGTCTTTCGTGGAAGGAGGGCGACCTTCGCATCAGCATAGCCATGAAGGCGCAGCCTCCCGAGACCATCCGCCTGGCCGAGAGCATGCTCAAGTAGCTCCCCCCGCCGGCGGGCCGAAAGGGCCCTCAGGAGGGCCTTTCACGGGCCGGTTTTCCCCAAAAAAAGCAGAATAGTGCCTTTTCCACAGCGGAATAGGAAGTTTTTCCTATGCCGGATAGGGCATTTTGCCAATTATCACGCCCCCTTGCATCTGATAGATTGAAATCAGGACGAGGAAAGGAGGGCAGGGAGATGAAAAAGTACAGAGGCGGAAACAAGGTCGGGAAGGGCTCCTACTGGGACCTTTCCAGCGGAAGGCGGGAGGACATCGAGCAGGAGGGCACGCTTCCCGGGGACGAGAACTCCACTTTCGTGCGGGTTCCCAGCATGCTGATGCTGCTGCTGGGGCCGGTGCTGGGTCTTCTTTACGTGATTGCCCTTCCGTTCATCGGGATAGCGACGGTGTTGGCGGTCCTTCTGGGAAAGGCCAACGTCGCGCTGCTCCAGGTGTTTGGAAGGACCGTCTCGTTCGGTTGGAGGCCCGTGGAGTCCTATCTTTCCGGAAGGAAGAGAAAGGGCAAGGGCTCTAAGTAGGGCCAATTTCAATTAATGAAAGGAGGAAGGGAAGATGCATACGTTATTTGATTTCATCACCCATGTGAAGACGGTTGAGTACCTGATAGCGGTTTCGGCCATTGCGGTGTTCATCCTCTTCTGGGAGGTCCTGAAGCCCCATCCCTTCAGGGGAGTGGTGGAGGCCGGCAGGGAGGACCTGGAGCACGTCAAGAGCTCCGGCGGATTCGCCGGCGTGGCGAAATCCATGGGCAAGGTGGCCGCGGCGCCAGTGATAGGGCTTGTGTACATCATCGGACTTCCGTTTGCGTTCCTCTTCGCCATCGGGTACGCCGCCGTAAACGGTCTCGTCAGGGCTCTCGGCGTCAGCCCCACGCTGCAGTGGAGGCCCCAGGAGGCCTATCTCGCGGGCAAGAAGGACAAGAAGGGCGCAAAGAAGGACAAGAAGGACCAGGCCGAAAAGAAGAAGGACTGACAGTTTCGTCCCAAGCCACGGGAAGGAGGCAGGATAGATGAAAAGAGCATCTGCATTGACGGTGGTGGCGGCCCTGGGCGCGGCCCTTCTCCTGGCTCTGCCCACCGGAGCCTCGAGCACGAGCGGTCCCGAGGTCGTGATGCTGGACACCCTGGTCGACCAGTACGAGGCGGTGAGATTCGACCATTCGATGCACGCCTCGTATTTCGCTAAGGGCTGTTGGGACTGTCACCACCAGCACATGGACTATGGCAGCCGCCCCTGCGAGGGGTGCCACGCCATCGAGGGGGCGGAGTTCAAGAAGGCTGTCACCAGCAGTTTCCTCTCCTGCAGGAGCTGCCACGGGGAATACCAGCCGGCGATGCCCGCCATGCCGGGCCTCAAGGTCGCCTACCACAAGCAGTGCTTCGGGTGCCACAGGGGCATGGGCAACGTGGGCAAATCTCCCGAAGGCTGCACCGAGCAGTGCCACGCAAGGAGGGAATCAAAGTGAGGACAACAGGTTGCTCAATTCACGTTAAGGAGGTGTTCCATGGCTGATGTGCCCCTGAAACCAGACAGGGACGGCTCGGATGCCCGGAAGAAGAACAGGGACTCGGAAGGCAACCTGATAATAAACAGGAGAGCTTTCCTCGGAAGCATTGCCGCGATCGGAGGCACCGCCCTCCTGGGCGCCCCGCGGGAGGCGAAGGCCGCCGCGGACCTCAAGGGCTGGCCCGACCGCTTCGGCATGCTCACCGACCTGACGGCCTGCGTGGGGTGCCGCAGCTGCGAGCGGGCCTGCAACGAGGCAAACGGGCTGCCCGCCCCCGAGGCGCCTTTCGACGACCCCAGGGTTTTCGACGAGGAAAGAAGGCCCACGGCTTCGGCCTATACCGTGGTGAACAGGTACGAGAACCCCGAAGACCCCGACAGGCCGGTCTTCAGGAAAATACAGTGCAACCACTGCAACGAGCCGGCCTGCGCCACGGCGTGCCCGGCCCACGCGTATTCTAAGACCCCCGAGGGCGCGGTAATGTACAACGAGGACCTGTGCTTCGGGTGCCGCTACTGCATGGTGGCGTGCCCCTTCTATGTGCCCGCCTACGATTACGAAAGCGCCCTGAGGCCGCGGATAGTAAAATGCGTCCTGTGCTTCGACCGGCTCAAGGAGGGCAAGATCCCCGCCTGCGCCGAGGCGTGTCCCGCCGGCGCCGTGACCTTCGGCAAGCGGAGCGACCTTCTGAAGCTGGCCCGCAAGAGGATCGAGAGCGATCCGCAGAAATACATAAACCACATTTACGGAGAGAAAGAGGCAGGCGGCACCGGCTGGATGTACATCTCCGGCGTGCCCTTCGAGAAGCTCGGCTTCCCGACGAACCTCCCGGAAAAGCCGCTCATCGAGCTCACGAAGGGGTTCCTTTCGGCGGTGCCGACGGTCTTCGTGGTCTGGCCCGCCCTCTTCGGGATGAGCTATGCGGCGCTTAAGCACAGGGAGGGCTCCGGCGAAGAAGACAAGAAACACGATGAGGAGGGAAACAATGGCTAGTCACGAATTCTCGCTCGCGCCAGGCGGAAAGGAAGCCAGGTTCCGCGACTGGTTCATGGATAAGCTCCTGATGGGGATGAGCTGGCCCGAGTACGCCAGGTCGCTGGTCACGCCTTTTAACGTGGTGGCCGCCGTCATTCTGGCCGTAGGGCTGCCTCTCATCGCCATGCGCTTCATAGAAGGGCTGGCCTCGGTCACCCACGCCTCGAACGAATACCCCTGGGGGCCGTTCCTGGGTTGGGGCCTCTTCGGAGGGGTTCCCCTCTCGGCGACGGGTTTCGTGATGGCCACGGCGTACTATATATTCGGGTTCAAGAGGTACGGGCCCCTCGTAAGGCTGGGGGTCCTGACGGGCTTCCTGGGCTACCTCTTCGCGGTCATATTCCTGATGAACGACCTGGGGCGCCCCTGGAGGATCTACTACCCCATGGCGGTCTCCTTCGGCACGGCCTCGATACTCTTCCTCGTGGCCTGGCACGTCTCCACCTACCTTACAGTGCAGCTGCTGGAGTTCAGCCCGGCGATCCTCGAGTGGCTCAAGTCGCAGAGGGTCCGCAGGTGGGCTATGAAGATAACCATCGGCATGACCATCGCCGGCATAATACTCTCCACGCTCCACCAGTCGGCCCTGGGGGCGATGTTCCTGCTTGCGCCGGGCAAGCTCCACCCCTTGTGGTACTCGTCGTACATACCGGAGCTGTTCCTTTCGTCGAGCATCTACGCGGCCCTTACGATGGTCGTCGCGGTGAGCACCCTGGTGGCGCGGTTCATGAGAAACAGGTGTGACCAGGAGTTCCTGGGCAGCCTCGACACGCTCACCGTGGGGCTGGGCAAGGCGGCGGCGATAGCCATGTACGTATATTTCGCCATGAAGGTGATCTCGGTGGCCCACGACAGCGAGTGGGCCCTCCTGGGCACCCCCTACGGCCAGTGGTTTCTCGTGGAGCTCCTGGGCTTCGTGCTCGTGCCGGCGCTGTTAATCACCTACGGGTTCAAGAGCCATAGCGCGTCCTTCGTAAGGCTCGGCGCTTTCTGGGCCGTGGGCGGAATTATCCTGAACAGGATAAACGTCTCGATAATCGCCTTCAACTGGAACCTCCCGGGGCACCTGCACCACATAGTGCCTCCCTGGCAGGAGATGGCGATAGTCCTGGCGATAAGCACCATCCACGTGCTCGTGTTCCGGTGGATAGTGAACAGGATGCCCGTGACGCGCGAGGAGCCGGGCTATACGGCCCACTGAGGACGGAGAAAAAGAGGGGCCGGCCCCGGAGTGCCGGCCCCTCGCAAACGGGAAGGGACGGAAGAGATGACAGTCAGGAAGGCCATAATCCCGTTTCTGGTGGTTGCCGCAGCCTTTCTGCTCGCGGCCCCGGTGGCCGGCGCGGACTCCAAGGAGATGCCCGAGTGCCTCGGGTGCCATGCAAAGGAAGACCTTACCCTGAGTTTCGGGGACGGGAGCTCCCTGAGCGCCTACGTGGACGAAAGGGCCTTCGCAGTGTCGGCGCACTCCTCCCTCGACTGCCCGGACTGCCACGAGGGCTACTCCTCCGGGAGCCACCCCAGGAGCCAGTACAGGAGCAAGAAGCTCTTTAAGCTGAGGTTTTCCCGCATCTGCCGGAGCTGCCACACCGACAAGGAGATCTGCAAGAAGGCGGTCCACGAGAGCCTCCTCGGGAGGGAAAAGGAAGGCTCGGCCCCGGTCTGCACGGACTGCCACGCGGCCCACTCGGTGGCGCCGGTGGCGGGGAGCAGGCTCTTTGCCAGCGAGGAAAGGTACTGCATGGGCTGTCACTCCTACGAAACCACCATGTACTTCAAGGACGGCGAAAAGCGGGCGCTCACCGTGGACCTCGCGGCCCTGAGGGACTCCGCCCACGGCAACTTGAGCTGCTCGGACTGCCACTTCGGCTTCTCGAGCGAAGATCACCCGACGAGGAACTTCCGCACGGAGCGCGAATACGCCATCGCCGCGGCCGACGTGTGCAGGCGCTGCCATTTCGACAAATACACCAAGACCCTGGAGAGCATCCACTATTCGGTCCTCAGCCAGGGGAACCTCGGGGCCCCCACCTGCAACGACTGCCACGGTTCGCACGACATAGCCAGCATCTCCGAGGAGACCGCTGCGGAGAGCGCGAAGCAGTGCAGCAGGTGCCACCGGGGCATCTACGAAACCTATTCCACCAGCGTCCACGGCGACGCGCTCCTGAGCCAGCACAATACGGACGTGCCCGGCTGTATTCACTGCCACAGGCCCCACGAAATCGACGACCCCCTCACCCTGGAGTACCACGAGAAAATCCCCGAGATGTGCTCCAACTGCCACTCCGACGAGGCCGTCGTGGGCAAGTACGGCCTTTCCACCGACGTGGTGAAGACTTATCTGTCCGATTTTCACGGCATCACGCTGGGGTTCTACAAGATGCAGGAGGACGACCCCGTCTCTCCGACGAGGCCCATCGCCGTTTGCACCGACTGCCACGGCACGCACAGCATAATGAGCACCGTGGGTCCCGGGGCGGCGGCTGTCAAGGAAACGCTGCTGAAGAGGTGCCAGAAGTGCCACCAGGGCGCCACGGAGAACTTCCCCGACACCTGGCTTTCGCATTACGTGCCGAGCCTGGAAAAAGCTCCGGCGATATTTATTGTAAACAGCATCTACGGCGTCCTGTTGCCCATCATGGTGGTCGGGCTTTTGCTTCAGGTGATGCTCCATGTGTGGCGTTACATAGCAAACAGGTAAGAGGGGTCAGAGATGGATACAAAAGCCATGGATATGGATAGGGAACAGAAGATAAGGCGGTTTTCCACGGGCCGGATAGCCGAGCACTGGGTGCTTATCGTGACCTTCACGGTCCTGGCGGTTACGGGCCTTTCGCAGAAGTTCTACTACCTCGATGTTTCGCGGTGGCTTATCTTCCAGCTCGGCGGGATAGACGCGGTGAGGCTGATACACCGCTACGCGGGGATAGCCTTCGCCCTCTTGGCGGTGGAGCATTTGGCGACCGCCGTGGTGGGGGTCTCGGTTCTCAAGTGGCAGCCCACCATGATGGTGACAAAGAAGGACTTCCGCGACGCGGTGCACAACATCAAGTACTACATAGGCATCGCCAACGCCCCGGCAGCCTGCGGCCGGTACGACTACAAGGAAAAGTTCAACTACTGGCTCGTCCTCACCGGCGGGGTGGTCATGATCCTGACCGGCTTCACCCTGTGGTTCCCCATTGGCGTGGTAAAGTACCTGCCGGGGGAGACCATCCCCCTGGCCAAGGCCCTCCATTCGAACGAGGCCCTGCTGATATTCCTTCTAATTATCGTCTGGCACATCTACGACTCCATATTCAGCCCCGACGTTTTCCCAATGGATACGAGCATTTTCACCGGCTATACCACGAGGCGGAAGATGCTGAGGCTCCACCCCCTGGAGCTTGCCGGCCTCGAAGGGACGAGCCCCGAGGAGACCCTGGTCGAGAGGGCCAGGGCGACGGGCCAGGCCGGTTTCGAAACCTGAGCGCGGCGCCCGCCGGGGGTGGATGCGCCTGTGCATTTTTCGCCCCAGAACTGCTAAAATTACAGTTAACAGATGGGCTGGCTTGTCTTCGGGCGATAAGGTCGGCTCTTTTGTGTTAGGGGGCTATGCAAAAAAGGATAATCTTTCTGGTCCTCGTGAGCGTGCTGATCATCCTCGTCAGCGTGGGCATAATCAGCAACTTCATTGTGAGGGACTCCATCGAGCACTCCCTCGAGAGCCGCCTGACGCTGGCCTCGATAATAGGGCAGAACATAGACTACATCCTCGAGAGCAACCTCACCAGGCTCCACGACATTTCCCTATCCGCCAAGGTGGACCTCAACGACGGCGACTGGGGCCCCGAGAAAAGGGCGTTGCGCACCGCCTACGAATACTCGATATTCACCGACGGCATATTCCTCATGGACAAGACCGGAAACGTGGTGGCCACCTACCCCCACAAGGACGAGGGCGGAATCAACCTCATGGGCATTCCCTATGTCGGCAGGACCCTGACGGAGAGGAGGCCCGTGGTCTCGGACGTCTACGAGGTCTCTCCGACGAAGAAGAAGGTCATCTTCGTGCTGGTCCCCCTGAAGGACAAGGACGGCGACATCATAGGCGTGGCCGGGGGAGAGATAAACCCGGCAAACTACATGTTCACCAGCATCCTCAAGTCCACCCCCTCCGGCGAAGCCACCTTGATAGAGCTGATAGACAGCCACGGCACGATCATCTCCAGCACCGACCAGACGAGGATCCTGACCAACAGCGACCACGACAGGTTCCTCGGAAACCTCATAAATGAGAGGAAAAACACCGTGAGCATGTGCCACAGGTGCCACCTGGAGGACGTCTCGGCGCCCAAGAGGACGGACGACATGCTGGCCTTCGCCTCGCTGTCGCTGGCCCCCTGGGGAGTATCCGTGAGGGAGCCCCAGTCCCACGTCTTCGCTCCCACGACCACGCTTAAGAAGGTCTTCACCATTCTAAGCCTCATTTACATAGCCACGGCGGTGTTGCTTGCCGTGGGGCTGTCCCGCAGCATAGTGAAGCCCATCAGGCTTATCATCGGGGCCACCAAGAAGATCGCCAGGGGGAACCTCTCGGAGCCCGTGGAATACGCCAGCTCCGACGAGCTCGGCGCCCTGGCCGAGAGCGTGGACGGCATGAGGCTAAAGCTGGCCGAATACCTGGACGCCCTGCAGAGCTACAACGTGGAGCTCGAAAAGCGGGTCAAGAACCGGACCACCGAGCTCCAGCAGCGCAAGATGCAGCTCGCCTCCCTTCTGGACGAGGTCATAAGGGCGCAGGAGGACGAGCGAAAACGCATCGCCCGGGAGCTCCACGACGAGACCAGCCAGTCCCTCGCCGCCCTCGGCATGAGCCTCGACATCGCCGTCATGGCGCTGAAGGAGGACAAGCTCACCCCCGACATGATAAAGGAGCAGAAGGTCAAGGTGGAGCAGCTCGTCAGGGGAATAAGGCGGCTCATACACGACCTGAGGCCGCCCGTCCTGGACGACCTGGGCTTCGAGTCCGCCGTGAGGTGGCTTCTCGAGAGGCACCTGGCCGACAGGGGCATCAAGTACTACCTCATATCCTGCGACAGGTTCAAGGGCCCGGGAGGCTCCTTTATCGACAAGAAGACGGAGCTCACCCTGTTCCGCATCATCCAGGAGGCGGTCACCAACGTGGCCAAGCATTCCGGGGCCGAGGCCGTTTCCGTGACCCTGAGCTGCAGCGACGACGTCCTGGAAATAGACTTGATGGACGACGGCGTGGGTTTCGACCCCGAGGAGATATTCAGGGCGGCCGACGTGGGTGTCAACAAGGGGTTCGGGCTTCTCGGGATGAGGGAGCGCATCTCAAACCTCGAGGGCGAGCTCAATATCTATTCGCAGCCCGGCGAGGGCACGCACATGAGCGTCGTAATACCGCTAAAAGTTTTAGTGAGGGGTACAAGTGACCAGGATACTTATAGCTGACGACCACACCCTCGTCAGGGAGGGCATAACGGCCATGCTGCGCCTTCACGACGACATGGAAGTCGTGGGGGAGGCGGCAAACGGCAAGGAGGCCATCGACAAGGTCGGCGAGCTCGGGCCCGACCTGGTGCTTATGGACATCGCCATGCCCGGCCTCGGGGGCCTCGAGGCCACGATTACCATAAGGAAGGACCATCCCGACGTCAAGATTATAGTGCTCAGCCAGTACGACGACAGGGAATACGTCAACCGTTTCCTTAAGGCCGGGGTCTCCGGCTATATCCTCAAGGAGGCGGTGGGCAGCGACCTCGTCACGGCCATCAGGGCCGTCATGAAGGGGAGGAGCTACCTTTATCCTTCCATAGCCGCCGGCGTGATCGACGGCTACCTGGGGAAGGGCGAACCGGGGGTGGAGGACCCCTTGGAGAGGCTGACGGGCAGGGAGCTCCAGGTGCTGAAGCTCATCGCCGAGGGCCAGAGCCACAAGGAGGTGGCCGCCACCCTGGGCATAAGCGCCAAGACCGTCATAGCCCACCAGACCAACATCTCCGAAAAGCTCGACATCCATTCGCGGGCGGGCCTCATAAAGTTCGCCATCCAGAAAGGCATCATCAGGCTCGATACCTGAGCGCGGAGGGCCGTCCGACCGGCCCGAGAGGGCTTTCCCCCTTCGCGGCGACTGTCATCACGGGGCACCGTTTGGCCTCGCGAGGGGAAGCATCTGGCCGCTGCGCCGCTTCGGGATTTTTCTTACCCCCCCACGCCTTGCCTCCTGCGGGCTGCCCCCCGCGGGGACGGCGCCTGAGTCTTCAAGTCCTCCGGTACTCCGGCGGCCGGGCCGAAGAGGCCGTCATTCTTCCTCGAAGTGCGACCTGGCGTCCTCGTAGGCCTTCTCCAGGTCATCCATGGCCCTGTTGGCCCCTTCCTTGAGGTCTTCCCAGGCCTTCTCGCTCGACTCCTCGAGCTCCTCCAGCCTCTTCCGCGCGGCCTCCTGTTTTTTCCTTAACTCCTCTATCTGTTCGTCCATCCTCGCTTTAGCTTCGCCGGTGGCCTCCCCGGCCCTCTTCTGGAGCTCGTCGATCCGCTCTCCGTAGTCCTCGAGCTTGGCCTCCATTTCCTCCTCGTACTTTGCCTTCTGTTCCGCCAGGTATGCCTTTGTGGTGCCCACGGCCTCGCCGACCTCCTTTTTCACGTCCTCGGCCGTGACCTCGCCCTCCCGGGGCTCCTCGGGCTCCTGCTGGCACGACAGAGTCAGCGTCGCCGAAAGAACTAGCGCCAGGGCCATCACGATTGCCAAAACTCGGTGTCTTATCATTGTTGCCTCCTGTTTGGACATTATACCTCGCGGTTCGCCGCGTTCAATTCTACTCCCCGGATTCCTCCAGCTCGAGCTTCACCGAAAAGTGCCTCATGATGTCCCTCGTGGTTATTATTCCAAGGAGCCGCCCGTCTTCGACCACCATCAGCCTGCTCTTTCCCCTCCTGTTCATGGCCGAAAGGGCCTCCATCACGTCGCTTTCGGGCGGGATTGTGTTTTCTCCGGAGCAGCCCTCGGCCAGGTCTCCCACTCTGCGCTCCCCCCACCTGTCGCGGGGGATCTCCTTGGCCTGCTCCATGCTTATGCAGCCCAAGAGCCTTCCGTTTTCGACCACCGGGAACATCTTGTAATGGTATTTCATGAAGTAGCTCTCCGCCAGCTCCTCCAGCGAAGTGGAGGGGGACACGGTGACGGGGTTTTCTATCATGAGCTTACGCACCGGCTCGCCCTCCAGGGCCTTCCTGAGCAGTACCTGCCGGTACGACGACTGCGCCGCGTTCCTGAGGAACATGCCTATGAGGAACCACCATATCCCGCCGATTAGGTTGCCCGTGAGGACGCTCATAAGCCCAAGTACTATAAGGATGAGGCCGAAGAGGGAGCCGGCCTGCGAGGCCGTGCGGGTAGCCCATTTCAGGTTCTTCTTCCACCACCAGAGGGCCGACCTCAGCACCCGGCCTCCGTCGAGGGGGAAGGCCGGGAGCATGTTGAACGCCGCAAGTAGCACGTTTATGAGGGCCAGGTACCAGAGCACGCCCGAAACGTAAACGGGCACGTCGAGCCCCAGGGCCAGGAAGTGCGCGGCGTACATCAGGGCCCCCAAGAGGACGCTCGAGGCGGGCCCGGCTATGGCCATCATGAACTCGGCCTTCGGGCTCTGGGGCTCTTCGCTCATCTCGGCCACCCCTCCGAATATGAAAAGCGTGATCCCGGTCATGGGAAGCCCGTAACGGCGCGCCACCAGGGAATGGCAGAGCTCGTGAAATATTATGGAGAGGAACAGGCCGAGGGCCCCGGCTATCCCCATGAACCAGTAGGCCCTGTTGGAAAGGCCCTCGAAGTAGTGCGGGAAAAGCCCCTGGGCGAGGGTCCAGGAGATGAGCACGGCGATGACCAGCCAGCTTACGTCGACCTTCACCTCGAAGCCCAGGAGCTTAAAAAGCGTGATCCGCCTTCCGAACATCTGCGCCCTCCTTACTCAAAAGGGTATAGCAGCGCGAACCCCGAGTCAAGCGCGCCGCGCCGGGGGCCTTTGGCGGACGTACGCAAGCACTGGCAGAGAATGAGACAAATGAAGTTTTAGGAGTATTCTGCTAACATCTATAGCCAGGGAGTCCGAGAGAGAGGCTGTATGATAGAACTCAAGGAAGTCGACAAGTACTACGACGATGGCACGCACGCCGTAAAGAAGGTTTCATTCGAGGTCGGGGAGCACGAGACGCTGGTGCTCCTGGGCTCCTCGGGCTGCGGCAAGACCACGATACTGAAGATGATGAACAGGCTCGTGGAGCCGTCTTCTGGGGTCATCGAGATCGACGGCGAAAACATCCTGGAGCGTGACCCCATAGAGGTGCGGCGCTCCATAGGCTATGTCATCCAGGGCATAGGCC
>JASFVA010000009.1:0-16730 GCA_050050055.1 Nitrospirota bacterium | reverse complement strand
GGCCCGGCCTTCCGCTCGTGGACTACAACATCTATGCCATATGCAGCGACGGCGACCTCATGGAGGGCGTGGCCAGCGAGGCCGCCTCCCTGGCGGGCCACCTGAAGCTCGGCAACATAGTCTACCTATACTCCGACAACAAGATATCCATCGAGGGCTCCACCGACCTGGCCTTCACCGACGACGTGGCAAAGCGCTTCCAGTCCTACGGCTGGCACACCCAGAAGGTGGACGGATACGACCTCAGGGCGATAGAACAGGCCATCAGGAAGGCCAGGGTCGAAAAGGCGAGGCCTTCCCTCATCGTGGCCCGTACCCATATCGGCTACTGCAGCCCCAACCAGCAGGACTGCGCCTCGGTCCACGGCGCCCCCCTGGGGGTCGACGAGGTCCAGATGTTGAGGAGGGCGGTGGGCTGGCCCAACAGGAGCTTCCACGTTCCCAAGGAGGCCCTGGCGCAGATGAGAAAGGCCGTAAAGCGGGGAAAGGCCCTGGAGGACAAGTGGAAGTCCCTCCTGAAGAGATACAGGCAGAAGCACCCCGGCCTCGCCGAGACGTGGGAGAGGCTCGCCAAGGGGCAGCTCCCGCGGGGCTGGGACAAGGGCCTGCCCTCTTTCAAGCCCGAGGACGGGGCGGTGGCCACCAGGAGCGCCTCGGGCAAGTTCCTTAACGCCGTGGCGCCCAAGATGCCCGAGCTCCTAGGCGGCTCGGCGGACCTGGCCCCGTCGAACAACACCTTCCTCAAGGACTTCCCCGAATACGCCCCCGGAGCACCCGGCAGGAACCTGCACTTCGGCGTCCGGGAGCACGCCATGGGGGCGGCCCTAAACGGCATGGCCCTCAGCGGGATGCTCATACCCTACGGCGGCACCTTCCTGATATTCTCGGACTACATGAGGGCCTCCCAGAGGCTCGCCGCCCTGATGGGTCAGCGCGTCGTCTACGTGCTTACGCACGACTCCGTGGGCCTTGGCGAGGACGGGCCCACGCACCAGCCGGTGGAGCAGCTGGCGGCGCTCCGCGCCATGCCCAACATGACGACCATAAGGCCGGCCGACGCCAACGAGACCGTCGAGGCCTGGAAGCTCGCCCTGAAAAACACGGGAGGCCCCACGGCGCTCGTCCTCTCCAGGCAGAAGCTCCCCATAATCGACCGGGCGAAACACCCCCGGGCGGGCGGGGTCAGGAGGGGCGGCTACGTCGTTTCGGATTCCAAGGGCAGGCCCGACGTGATGCTCCTGGCCTCGGGCTCGGAGGTGCACCTGTGCCTGGAGGCCGCCGAAACGCTCACGGACGAGGGATACCGGGTGAGGGTGGTCAACATGGCGAGCTTCGAGCTCTTCGACAGGCAGACCAGGAAATACCGCGACTCGGTGCTCCCCCTTGACATAAGCGCCCGCCTGGCCGTGGAGGCCGCCGCCACTCTGCCGTGGTACAAGTACGTCGGCCTCGACGGCGAAGTGCTCGGCATAGACCGTTTCGGCGCGTCCGCTCCGGCGCAGGTCATCTTCAAGAAGCTGGGTTTCACGGCCGGCAATGTGGCCAAGAGGGCCAGGGCGCTCGTAAGGTCCGCGAGAGGAGCCTGAGGAAGGTCTCGCCGTCGGGCAACTTTTCGAATACGGCGTCCGCCCCGGCGGCTTCGAGTTCCTCTGAGGTGTATGGCCCCGTGGCCACGGCCACGGCGCGGGCCCCGTGGAGCTTGGCGCAGGCCACGTCGAGGGGCGTGTCGCCGACGACGGCGCAGTCTCCAAAGGCCACCCCCGTCCCCGAGATGTCCCGGAACATCCTTACGGCCAGAGGGAGCAGTTCGTTCCGGTCCTCGCTGTCGCTGCCGAAGGCGCCGAAGCTGAAATAGCGATGAATGCCGAAGGCGCCGAGCTTTATCCACGCGCCTTCCCGGACGTTTCCCGTCAGGAGGCCGAGCCGCAGCCCGCGGCTGCTCAGGAGGTAGTCCAGGAGGTCGCCTGCCCCGGGCATGAGGGACTTGGGCGGAAGGCCGTTGGCCCCCGACCTTTTGATCTCTTCCGAGAGGTTCCTCAGGTAGGAGTCCAGGAGCCCGGGAATCGCCCCGCTTGCGTCGCCGACGCCGAGCCTTTCGAGGCCCTCCCTGATTATCGTGACGTCGGTCTTTCCGGCCATCGATATCCCTTCCATGGCGTCCTCCACGGCGAACATCTCGCCGAAGGCGAGGTTCAGGGCCCTGGTGCCGGCCCCTCCGCTGTCGAGCAAGGTGCCGTCGATGTCAAAAAGCACAAGCCGCATATAGTTATTATATCTTCTACTTTTACTACAAGTCACATTACTTAAAACTTTACATTCTTCAGTTTGTTGTGGGAAAATAATATGCCCTAACCACCACACAAATAATGGACATATCCAGGCTTAGAAAAAAACACAGGGAAGACAAGGAGCGGCAGGAAGCTCCAAGGCGCCCAGAGCGAGAACCCGGAGAGCCTGCCGAAAAACAAGAGCGCGAGCCCGAGGGTGAAAGGGCCGAGAAGCCCGCCGAAGGCCCCCCGGTAGAGAGTGAGCCCGCAGAGGGCGAGTCCACGGCTCTCGAAGATGCCGCGCCCCCCGTCCCGGAGGCCCCTGCCGGCGGCAAGGACGAGGCCGTCCCGCCGGTTTCGGCCTTGGAGGAGGCGGAGGAGGCCGGGGAACAGGTCGTTGAGCTTCTGGTTTTCAGCCTCTCGGAGGAGCTTTATGCCTTCAGGGTCACGGACGTGCAGGAGGTGCTGAGGCCGCAGAGGATCACCAGGGTCCCCGGGACGGAGGAGTTCATCTCCGGCGTGACGTCCATGAGGGGCAAGATAATCCCCGTGATGGACATCAAGAAGAGGCTCCGCGCCGTTGACGGCGAGCCCGGGGGATCGTCAAACATCGTAATTCTCAAGGGGACGGGCCGGGGCCTCATCGGAGCCCTCGTGGACAGGACCATCGACGTCCTCAGGGTTCCCCCCGGGGAGATAATGCAGCCCCCGTCTCACCTAGACGATGCGGAGGCCCGGTTCCTCGAGGGTGTCGTTTCTGAGGACGGCAGGTTCGTCTCCATAATCCAGTCCGAGGAGCTATTGGACTTCGGCGCCACAGACGGAGATTCATGAGGGCGGCACGGAGTCAGCATTGTCGAGGTCTCCGGTCAAATACTGAAATCTGGTTTCCGTGCCGGCCATTGCGCCGGACAATCGGACCGCGCAGCGACAGAGGGACAAATGGCGATTAAAAGGACGGTAGCCCTCAGCCTGGCGGTGGCGGTGCTGATACTATTCACAGTCGGTCAGGGCGCGGCCTTGGGGTGGTTCCTCTTCTACCAGAAGGACCATCACGAGAAACTCCTCACGGAAAAGATGAATTCCCTCGGCCGATACATGGCCCTCGAGGCGCGGGGCCCGCTTGCCGGGGGCGACGTCGCCGGGCTGGAGAGCCTGTTGGGGGGAGTGGCCCTCTTTGACGGGGTCGTCTCGGCAAGCATCGTGGACGCCCAGGGCGCCGTGGTGGCAAAGAGGGTGTTCGCGCCGCAGGGCGACGGCGGCGGGTCCGGCAATCCCCTTTACATCCCCGCCACCAATGAGCTCACGTTAAACGTGGGCAGGGGCAATTCCATGCTCGGCCAGGTCCATCTGATATACAGCGGCCGAGGCGTCAACGACTACATGTTCCGGATGGCGGTTCTTTCCTTCTCCTTGGAGGGGCTTGTTTTGCTTCTGGTGATATCAGGAGCAATCCTCTATGTGAACGGGACCGTGGGGAAACCCCTGGGCCTGATAGGGCGGCGCGTCGAGCAGGCGGCTGAAGGCGACCTCGGCGTGGATGTCCCCGACTACGGGAGCAGCGAGATAGGCGCCGTCTCGAGGGGGTTGAATTTCCTCGTGCGCGAGCTGAGAGATAAAATATCGAGGATAGGCAAGACGACGGAAAGCCTCGTGATGCCCGTGGTCAGGCTGAGCTCCACCTTCGAGAACGTAAACCGCGAGGTAAAGAAGCAGTTCGCCTCGACTGCCGGCATTGCCGGCTCGCTGAAACAGGTTTCCGAGTCCTACAGGGAGATAACAGAGAGTACCGATAAGCTTTCTGAGCTTTCGTCCGACAACGTCTCCTTCCTGCTGGAGGTCAAGTCCACTTCCGAGGAGATTGTCTCTAACGCCAACAGGCTTTTTGATGCCGCCGAGGGGTCGTATTCCGTCGTGGCCGAAATATCGCAGACCTCGAAGGCGGCCACCAATTACGGTCGCGACGTCCTCGCCGTCGTCGAGGAGACCCTTGCGTCCGTCGAGGAGCTCAGGGCTTCGGTCAGGGAGGTCAAGGCCAACGCCAAGGAATCCGCCGAGCTCGCGGCGCAGGTAAGGAGGATGGCGGCGGAGGACGGCACCATAAAGCTGGCAGAGGCTGTCGACGGGATGGAAAAGATATCCCATAAGGTGGGGCAGGCCGTGGACATGGTCGACAGGCTCGGAGCCCGCTCCGTGGACGTGCAGAAGATGCTCTCGGTCATACAGGAAGTGACCGAGCAGACCAATCTGCTGAGCCTGAACGCCGCCATACTGGCCGAGCAGGCGGGAGAATACGGGAAGGGTTTCGCCGTGGTGGCGGAGGAGATGAGGGCGCTGAGCGACAGGACCGCGGCGTCGACCAAGGAAATCGGCGTGGTGGTCAAGACCATACAGACGGAGATAAGGGATGCCGTCGTCACTATCAAGGACGGCATGGAGATGGTTAATAAGGGCAAGGGTCTCGTATACGGGGTGGGCGAGAGCATGGGCCAGGTCCTCGATGCCGCCCAGACGTCCTCGAGGATGGCGGATACCATCGAGCACGCCACCCGGGAGCAGGCGGGCTCCCTCGACCACGTGACCAACCAGATGAGCACCATCAGCTCGATGGCGTCGAAGATGTCCTCCATCATGACGGAGCAGCAAAGCGGCTCCGAGCACATGCTGGAGAGGGTGGGCGAGATTAAGGAAATTGCCGAGATCACCAAGAGGAGCACCGAAGAGCAGGCCTCGGGCACGGCGGTGATGTCAAGAAACGTCGAGCTCGCCAACTCCAAGATATCGGACATCAACGCCGCGACCCTCGCACAACAGCAGTTCACGGAAAGCGTCGTATCCTCTCTCGGCGGAATAAGGAACCGGGGAGAGAGCATCCTAGAGCACGTGGAGTCCATGAGCGAGCCCCTCCAGCAACTGGCCAGCGAGATCGATGCCCTCAAAAAGGCGATCAGGTCGTTCAAGGTGTCATAGATGCGCAGTTTTCTCGTATTCAGGCTGGGACCGGAGGAATTCGCGGCCGACATCAACAACGTCGTGGAGATATTCAAGTCGCAGAAGACGCACGAAGTGCCGGAAATAAAAGACTACATCGTGGGGGTGATAAACGTCAGGGGCAAGGTCGTGGCGCTCGTGGACCTGCGGAAGAGGTTCGGCCTGGAGCCCTCGCCTGATAAGGAAAGAACGGTCTTGGTGAAGACGAGCACCGAGTCCCTGGCCCTGATAGTGGACGAGGTGGTCGAGATACTCGAACTCGAGGACGAGGAGATCTCCAAGCCCCCCACGATTTTCAAGGGCCTTGCCTCGGAGTATCTGGAGGGGCTGGGCAAGAGGGAGGACCGGGTCATGGTGATCCTCGACCTCGAAAAGGTGCTCTCCGCGGAGGATGCCCTGAGGCTGGACATTGCGGGCAAGACCGCGGAGGACGCGGAGTAGGCGTGGAGCTGGAGGGGCAGCTGAGTTCGAGGGACGTTGAAAAGAGGCGCGAGGCCGTGCTTATGCTGTCTCGCGGCGAAGGCGAGGCGGAGTCCGACGAGAAGACAAGACTGCTTCTGAGGGCGATGCGGGACCCGAGCTGGAGAGTCCGCAAGACGGCCGTGGACATACTGCTCGGCCAATACCCGGTCGAATCTTACGTGGAAGGCCTTATAAGGCTCCTGTATCTCGAGGACAACGCCGACGCCCGAAACACCGCCATAGAGTCCTTGACGAGGCTCGGCAGACAGGTCTCGGGCCACCTCGTGGAGGCCTTCGAGCACGCCGGCCCCGACGTCAGAAAGTTCCTGATAGACATAATCGGAGAGACAAGGGACCCGAGGTGCGTGCCTCTGCTTGTCTTCGCTCTAAGTGACGAGGACGGGAATGTCAGGGCATCGGCGGCGGAACACCTTGGTGCGATGCGCGAGCCGGGGGCGGTGGACGCGTTGATTGGCGTGGTAAGGAGCGGGGACCTCTGGACCGCCTATGCGGCCGCCGATGCCCTCGGCGCCATAGGCGATGCCAGGGCCGTCCCCGCCCTCGTGGAGGCCCTTGAAAAACGGACTCTCAGGAAGCCGGCGCTCAGGGCCCTGGGGAGGCTCTCCGCCCTCTCCGCCGTCGAACATATCGTGCGGTTCGTCGACCACCGCTCTCCATCGGTGAGGGTTGAAGCCCTGAAGGCGCTGGAGGTGATGTACCAGAACGGCGTTCTCGAAGACACCATCGTCGGCGCTTTCCAGAAGGTTTTCGGGCAAAGGGCGGTCGAGGTGCTGCTCGCACAGGCCAGGACGGGCAAGTCTTCGGGCAGGGAGGCCGCGATCCTGTTTCTCGGACTGATGAGGGACGAAGCGGCGCTCGAGCCGCTCCTGGAGTTGGCGGCCGACGAGTTCTACGTGGAGGAGGTAAAGAGGACCCTGGCATTCCTGGGCAGGGAGAAGCCGGAGGTCCTCGTGCCCCTGTTCGAACGAGAGTCCACGTTTCTCAGGCGCCTGATATGCGAGGTGGCGGGCGATGTCGCCTCGCCCGTTTTTATTGACGCCATGGTCGGCCTGCTTGGCGACGCCGACGGCCACACCAGGTCTATGGCGGCCAGGGCCCTGGCCAATATCGGCGACCCCGGGGCGGCCAAGCATGTCCTGAAGCTTCTCACCGACGAGTACGCGGACGTCCAGGAGGCGGCTGTCAAAGCTCTGGGAAAGCTCCGCGAAGGACTCGAGATGTCGGAAATATGCTCGATGCTCGAGGACGGGAACCCGGTGGTCAGGAGAAACGCCGCCCTCCTGCTCGGGGAGACCGGATCCCCCGGGTTCGTTCACGACCTGTGTTTTGCGCAGAAAGACGAGGAAGCGTCCGTTAGGAGGGCCGTGATAAGCGCCCTTGCGGCAATCGGGTCGCCCGAGTCCGTGCACTGCTTGGTAAGGGCGCTTCCGGACGAGGACCCCGAGATCAGGGCGGCGGCGGCCCTTAGCCTCGGCTCGGCGGGCGCAAGCGAGGCCGTGGAGCCCCTTTGCATGCTCCTTCGGGATTCCGACGACATGGTCAAGGCGGCCGCGGCGAGGGCCCTGGGGACGATTGCGTCGGAGGACGCCGTGCCCCACCTGGTGGGCCTTCTGTCCGACCCCAACGGTTTTGTCGTCACGGCCGTTATAACGGCTCTCGGCAGGATAGGCGGCGCCGGGGCGAAGAAAGCCATCCTGGGTATGCTCGACTCGGGGGAGGACGAGGTCAGAAGGACCGCCATATCATCCCTGGCGGGCTTCGATGGTGTTCAGCGGAGCCTGATGCCGTTCCTTAGGAACCAGGACTGGGCCTCCAGGGTGGCGGCCATAGAGGCCCTGGGCATCAGCGGCGACGCCTGGATAGTCAAGGAGCTCGGCGAAATCTACGAACACGAGGGCGACCCCACCGTGAAAAAGGCCATCAAGAGGTTCCTGGATGACTGAGAGGGGGGACCTTATAGCGTTGCCCGAGGATGTCTTCAGGCTCCTCAGGGACCTTATATCGGACTACTGCGGCCTGTACTTCGACGACTCCTCCAGATATATCATCGAGCACCGCTTGAACAGGAGGCTCAAGCTGCACATGTTCGACGATTTCCGGGACTACTACCGATTCCTCCTCTTCGACAACAGGAAGGAAGAGGAGATGGCGGCCGTCGTGGACGTCCTCACGGTGAACGAGACCTATTTCTTCAGGGAGATGAACCAGCTGAAGGCCTTCAGCGAGGAAATCTGCGAGGAGATGCACTCGGCGAAGGGGGCGTCCAAGAAGCTCAGGATATGGTCCGCCGGATGCTCCTCCGGGGAGGAGCCCTACACAATCGGGATGCTCGTCCTCGAAAGGGAGGACCTGTTCGGCGATTTCGACGTCGAGATAGTCGGAAGCGACATCAACAGGCGGGTGCTCCAGACCGCCAGGAAAGGGGTTTACAGGAAGAACTCCTTCAGGGCCATCGACGAGTACTACCTGGGGAGATACTTCGAAAAGGAGGGCGACTGCTACAGGATCAGGGACGAGGTGAAGAGGCTGGTCAACTTCAACCACCTCAACCTCCTGGACCCCGTCAAGGCAAAGTTGATCGGCACCATGGACGTCATTTTCTGCAGGAACGTCCTCATATACTTCCATGTCGATTCAAAGAGGAAGCTCATAGACAACTTCTCCCGGAAGCTCGCCGGGGGCGGGTACCTGCTCCTGGGGCACGCCGAGTCTCTGATGAACGTGTCCACTTCTTTCACCCTCAGGCACCTGAAGAACGACATGGTGTACCAGAAGCCGCACAAGCCTGCTTCCACGGCGAACGACGAACTCCCCGGGATGCTTCGGAAGAGATGAAGAGAAAGATCAGGGTACTCGTTGTCGACGACTCGGCTTTCAGCCGGCAGACCATCAAGAAGATGCTCGAAAGCGACGAGTCCGTCGAGGTCGTGGGGGTCGCCCCGGACGGCATAAACGCCATTACCAAGACCCTCAAGCTGAAGCCGGACCTCATCACACTGGATTTCGAGATGCCCGAGATGGACGGGTTCAGCTTCCTCCGGTGGCTGATGCAGCAGCGCCCGACCCCGGTAATCATGGTCAGCTCCTATTCGGACTCCAAAACGGTGTTCAAGGCGCTGGAGCTGGGCGCCGTGGACTTCATCGCCAAGCCGACGGTGAAGGCCTCCGTGGAGCTGAGGAACATAGAGAAGGACCTCCTCAGGAAGGTCCACGGCGTAACGGGCATAAGCCTCGATGCGCTCACCAGGGCCAGGCAGCTCCACGCAGAGGCGGCGGGAGCTGCGGGCCGATACTTTCCGGGAGAGGCCGAGATAAAGATGGTGGCCATAGGTTCGTCCACCGGCGGCCCCCCCGCGCTCCAGGTGGTGCTGTCCGAGCTCCCGGAGAATTTCCCCGCGGCCATCGCCGTCAGCCAGCACATGCCCCCGGGGTTCACGAGGTCCCTGGCCGAAAGGCTCAACAGGCTCTGCGGTGTTGACGTCAAGGAGGCGGAGCAGGGCGAAGCGGTGCGGGAAGGCAGCGTCCTCGTATGTCCCGGCGGCCACCACATGGAATTCCGGAGGCAGGGCGACGCCGTCAAGGTGAACCTCAAGAAGGCCCGGCACGAGGACATGTATGTCCCTTCCGTGGACTTCATGATGGGCTCGGCCGCCGAGGTCTACGGAAGCGGCGCCATGGGTGTTATACTCACGGGCATGGGTAACGACGGGTCTGTCGGGGCGGCGAAGATAGCACGGGCCGGAGGGATGAGCATCGCCGAGAGCGAGGAGACGGCCGTGGTCTACGGCATGCCGGCGGGCGTGGTGAAGGCGGGAGTGGCCCACAGGGTCCTCTCCCTGGACAAGATCGCCCGGGAAATAATGAAGACCGTGGCCAGCAAGCCATGAAGAGACTCCCCCGGTGGCTCAGGAGGCGGCATAGCCTTTCGGAGCTGCGCAGTATGAAGGGGCTCCTCAGGGGCCACGGCCTCTCGACCGTCTGCGAGGAGGCCAGGTGCCCCAACAAGGCCGAGTGTTTTTCCAAGCCCACGGCCACCTTCATGATCCTCGGCGACCGCTGCACGCGAAACTGCGGCTTCTGCTCCGTGGAGTCCATGGCTCCTTCGCCTCCGGAGGCTGACGAGCCCCTCAGGGTGGCGCAGGCCGCGAGGGCCATGGGCCTCAGGTACGTGGTGGTAACCTCCGTGACCAGGGACGACCTGCAGGACGGCGGGGCGGGGCACTTCGCCCGGACCATAGGGGAGATAAGGCGCTGTCTTCCGGGGGCGAAGGTGGAGGTGCTGACCCCGGATTTCAAGGGAAGCGCAGAAGCCCTGGGCATAGTCCTGGAGGCCGGGCCGGACGTTTTCAACCATAATCTGGAGACCGTGCCTCGGCTGTACTCGACAGTGAGGCCCCAGGCGGATTATAATCGTTCTGTGGAACTTTTGAGAAAGGTGAAAGAGATGTCGCCAGGCGTGAGAACCAAGTCGGGCCTAATGCTCGGCCTGGGGGAGGGCGCCGGGGAGGTGCTGGAGACGCTCAGGGACCTGAGGGGCGCGGGCTGCGACTCTCTCACCCTCGGCCAGTACCTGAGGCCCGGGAAGGGTAACCTGCCGGTGGCCGAATACGTCGAGCCGGAGGTGTTCGAGAGCTTGAGGGGGGAGGCCCTCGCCATGGGCTTCGGTTTCGTGGCCTCGGGCCCCCTGGTGAGAAGCTCGATGAACGCCGAGGAGCTATACGAAGGCAATGTATGACTTCAACAGGATAAAGAGGCTGCCTCCCTATGTCTTCGCAATCGTAAACGCCCTGAAGATAGAGGCGAGGAGGCGCGGGGAGGACATCATAGACCTGGGGATGGGCAACCCCGACCTCCCGGCCCCGAAGCACGTGATAGACAAGCTCTGCGAGGCCGCCAAGAACCCCAAGAACCACCGCTACTCCGCCTCCAAGGGCATCACCCAGCTCCGCGTGGCCATCTCCGAGTGGTACAAGCGTCGCTACGACGTGGACATAGACCCCGAGAAGGAGGCCGTGGTCACCATAGGCTCCAAGGAGGGGCTGTCGCACCTGGTGCTGGCCACGGTGCAGCCCGGCGATGTGGTCATGACGCCCGCGCCCGCCTATCCCATCCATCCCTACAGCGTGATAATCGCAGGCGGGGAGGTGACGAGCGTGCCCATAGGCCCCGGCCTGGACTTCTTCGAGGGTCTGGAGAACGCCTTCAAGAAGACCTGGCCCCGGCCCAAGATGCTCATCCTGAATTTCCCCCACAACCCCACCACCGAGGTGGTCGAGGGGCTGGACTTCTTCACGAAGGTCGTGGACTTCGCCAAGGAGAACAACATAATAATCCTTCACGACTTCGCCTACGCCGACCTGGTCTTCGACGGCTACAAGCCCCCAAGCTTCCTCCAGGCCCCCGGGGCCAAGGATGTGGGCGTGGAGTTCTTCTCCCTTACCAAGAGCTACTCCATGGCGGGGTGGCGCGTGGGCTTCTGCGTGGGCAACAAGGATGTAGTGAACGCCCTCATAAAGATAAAGAGCTACCTCGACTACGGCATGTTCAACCCCATCCAGATCGCCAGCATCGTGGCCCTCCGGGGGCCGCAGGACTGCGTGGAGGAGTACGTCAAGGTCTATCGCTCGCGCAGGAACGCCCTGGTCCGGGGCATGAAGAACTCGGACTGGCCCATAGAGCCCCCCAGGGCCACCATGTTCGCCTGGACGCGCATACCCGAGGCCTTCAGGCATATGGGCTCCCTGGAGTTCACCAAGTTCCTTCTTAAGGAGGCGAAGGTGGCCGTCTCGCCGGGGGTCGGGTTCGGGGAGGGAGGGGACGAGTACGTCCGCTTCGCCCTCGTGGAAAACGAGCACCGCATCAGGCAGGCCACCAAGGGGATAAAGAAGGCCCTGAAGAAAGGGCCGCCTAAGTAACTGCTCCGGGCCGCCGGATTTGATGCGAATCTCAACCTGTCTTCCCTTGAGAGTACTCCGTGAGCTGCGAAAAAAGTTCAGGGGGTGGCGCCACCCGCCGCTATCACCACCGCCAACAATCAACAAAAAAAGGCCGGGCGTTTAAAAGCCCGGCCTTTCCACGTTGGCTATGAACCCGCTTAGAGGTCCTCTCCCTTGATGAACCTGATCTCTTCGACGGACATGGTTCCTTTTCCGAGAGCGCCCCATGCCTCGGCATCCACGTTATCACCAGTGCAATTGCCATCCGCATCTACAGTGCCCGCGCAGGTGGCTACCTGAGCGTATACCGCCACGGTGTGTGTTCCCGAGTCCAAATCGTCGATAATGAAGTTGAAGGAGTTGGCATTCATGGTTTCGAGGATCAATTGGACTTCCTCGTCGGTTAGAACGCACTCATCGAGAGTGATGGTTCCATCGAGGTTCTCATCAGTGCATGAGTCTATTACGCCATTGAATACGGCCATCAGCGTCTGTGACCTGCTGCAGAAGGTCACTTCCCCAGGGATCGCTATAGTTCCGGTAGGCTTTCCTTCTGCATCGACCCCCGTAGGGTCAACGACCACCAGCACTTTTACGCGGGCCTCGGCTTTGGAGACGTCTTTATTGCCGCCTTTGCTCTTGACGTGGGTGTCGGTGTAGAGTCCGCACTCCAGGGATACGTCCACATTGAGGTCTGACCAGTTGGCGGTGTGGATCTCATTCGAGAGCACAAGGTCCCAGGAATGGGTGGCATCCGTCGCTGCGATAAGCGAGACTTCGCTGCAGTCTGCCGTTACCTTCGAGGATGCAGCAAAAGCCATTCCGCAGGCCATCAGGACAACCAGAAGCACTGACAAAGCTATTGCAAATCTTTTCATCTTTCCCCCCTGACAAAATCCAGAAAAAAAGTTTATACCTATAATCCCCCTCCGATTTTCCCGTTTATGACGTAACGGGCCATCACCCCCTCTCTTCATTAGCTTCCCCCAAAGCCTAATTTCGCGATACGCCCTTCCAAGCTATCACAACCGGAACCCGATTTCTTGGCTGATATTTGCTTTTTATGGCATGAAATTGCCATATATGCCGGTATTAGCAATTTCAGCGTCAAGGCCCACGGGCTTTCGGAAGCGCCATGTGGGCAAGGCGCATATTCTGAAAATCTCGACTGCCGGAAGAAAGGCTCCCAGCTGCTTCGACGGCGGGAGGGTGGAATACCTACGGGAAGGGGGGCTGGCGCCCCTTACACCCTTGGCTTGGCGAGTATCTCGAGCACCCGGAGGTCGAGGAAGCGCTTCGAAGCGGCACTCCTAAGCAGGCAGACGGTGTCGGCCCCGCGCGCGGTGCCGGCCACGGAGAGCACCTCCTCGCCCTCGGGGACGAGGCCGGCGTCCACGGCCATCATGGCGCATTCGCAGGCCACCTTGGCGCCTTCGCCGAACCGCCTCAGGGTGTTGGCCACTATGTGCGTCGGCAGGGAGCCGCCGAACTTCTTAGTGAAGGCCGTATCTATCGAGTGGGTGAGCATCGGGCCGGTGAAGACCTCCACGCCGTAGGACTTTATCTTCTGTCTGATGTCCTGCGTCATCTCGAGATGATTCGGCTCCTTGAATCCGGCCGAATGGGTTACGACGACGAGCTTGACGTCCAGCTCGGCCAGTGCGTCGGCCAGCATCAGGCCCGTATCCCCCGTGGTGGAGGCGGCGACCACGTACTTGTATCCCTCCGACCTCACGGCCTCCTTCACTATCTCAACGCAGTGCTCGGTGTTGGTGCGGCCGGGTTTTTCGAAGTAGACGATTTTCTTCTCGATCATAATGGGTGATTATACTTGAGGCCGGAGGGAGTGTAAAGGTATCCGGGCCGCCGGGAGAGGGGGCGGCCCCCGACGGCACCATGGGGTATAATGCGCATCAGGGGCCGGCCAGGGGGTCTGGGGGTGCTATCGTTTTGCTTTCTTGATCTTGAGGAGCTCCCGCCTGAAGGACTCTATCCTCTCGAGTATGGCGTTTTCGAGCCTGCTTTCCACGGCTCTCTGGAACTCCATGAAGGCCCTGTCGGGTTCTTCGCCCTCCGGATGGAATTTTCCCTTTTCGTCGGCATTCCAATTATGGTCCAACTCACGATTTCTTTCCGTCTTTTCCATGCAGTCCCCCTAATTAGAGATATACGCCTCTACAACAACCAATAGTAGTTCTACTCTACCAGAGATTGTGGTCCGATGCAAGCAGTAATAGTAATAATTATGCAACCACTACCCTGAGTAGTTGCATCCCGGCTGATTTAAACTTTGAATCAATAGCGGCCCTGTGGGCGGGGAGACCCAGGGTCAAGTTGACCACGACGAAGAAAATAGTCTAATATATTAGGGTCTTGTGGGAGGAGGATTGCCATGCCCATATACGAATACAGGTGCACCGGTTGCGGAAGCGAGCACGAGTTCATCCAGAAATTTTCTGACCCGCCCAGGGAGGAGTGCCCGAACTGCGGAGGGAAGCTCGAAAAGCTCATATCCAATACGTCCTTTGTTCTCAAGGGCTCGGGCTGGTACGTCACCGACTACGCCTCCGGCGAAAGGAAGGCAAAGATGGAGGCGGAGAAAAGTGGCTCTGCCCCTTCCGGGGACTCCGGCTCCGGCAAATCGGGCAAGGCCGCCGAGTCCGCCGAGTCAGCCAAGAGCGAGGGAACGCCAGGCTCCGGGACATCCGATAAGGCCCAGAAGAAGCCCGGCTCCGGCGGCAATGAAAAGAGCGCGGCCTAAGTGTCAGGCCCCCACGTCCACGTCCCCTACGGCAGGATAAGGGACTACATCGATTTCGCCAGAGAGCACCGCCTCAACCTGGAGATATTCTTCAGCGCCGCAGACCTTGTCTCCTGCTCGGCCCCGGACCTCCGTGCCCTTATGGGCGAGCTCGGCTACGGTCCGTCCCTGACGGTGCACGCCCCCTTCATGGACCTTGCGCCGGCGGCCGTGGACCCCGGGGTCAGGGAAGTCACCGCCGAGAGGTTCGACCGTGCACTGGACGCCGCCGGGGTGCTCGAGGCCAAGGCCGTGGTCTTCCATTCGGGCTACGACAAGTGGAAGTACGGGCACAACATGGACATCTGGCTTCAGCGGAGCCTCGGATTCTGGCCTCGCTTCATAGGGCGGGCCAGGGACCTCGGAACGAGGATCGCGGTGGAAAATATCTTCGAGGACACGCCCGAGAACCTGAAGCTCCTCATGGAAGGGCTCGGCTCCGAAAGCTTCGGCATCTGCTTCGACACCGGCCACATGAACATCTTCAGCCTCGTTCCCCTTGATGACTGGCTCGACGCCCTCGGCGAGCATATAATCGAGCTCCACCTCCACGACAACCGCGGCGACCTCGACGCCCACCTCCCGGTGGGAGAGGGCGACTTCGACTTCGACTCCCTCTTTGCCCGCCTCGCCGGCAGGAACGTCATACGCACCGTCGAGGCCACGAGCCCCCAGGACGTCCTTACGAGCCTCGATAGGCTCAGGAAATACTCCTAAAGGGCGCCTATCTGGTTCTTCATGGCGAAGCCCCTGAGCGAAGGGCTCCCGCTTCCCCTGTACTGGACGAGCACCTTGTGGGTGTCGCCCATTCCGCCGGGCATTATGAGGCCCTTGACCTTCGATATCTCCCTCGCGTAGTCCGGGGAGCGCTCAGCCAGCTCGGCTATCATGGCGTCTATCCCCAGGGAGACGAGATAGGGCCCCTGGCGGGCGAAGCCGATGCCCCTTAGCCCCAGCTCTTCCCCCCATCTTTTCAGGGCGGAGAAATTCACGTGCGTCGTGATGTCCTGCCGGCCCGCCCGCTCAAGCGGCTCCTCGTTCACTTCGTGGCCGCGGTAGCACATTAGGGTGCCCCGGTCTCTCTCCGGAGCGTAGAGATCCCGGGCGGGATAGCCGTAGTCTATGGTAAGCAAGAACCCCTCGCCGAGGGTCGAGGCCGCCTCCGAGAGCCACCGCTTCATCCTGAGGTTCACCTCCGTCCGGTAACCGGCGGGAAGGTGTATGCCGAACTCCTCGAAGTAACTTTCGAGCGAAGGGTCGCTCGGCGGGCCGGGCTCTTCGACGAGCTTCTCCCCCTCAAGCGCGACGTATATCTCCTTGAGGGAATCCTCCATTTGGACGAGATGGACGGGGAGGGCGTCCAGGAGCTCGTTGGTAAGGATAAGGCCCGCCGCATCCTTGATTTCTCCCAGCGACGAAGCCCAGCCGACCTTTCCGGCGTGCCCGGCGAGTAGCTCCCTCTGCCGCTTTCTCATGTGGGGATTGAGCTCGACGAGCGTGTACGACAGGCTTTTGTAAAGCTCTCTTCCCTTGAGATAATCGAGGATGTCCCTGGCCAGCCACCCTCGTCCCGGGCCCGCTTCTATAAGCCGGAAGTCCCGCGGCTCGCCCAGGGCTTCCCACATCTCCTCGGCCTGGAGGCCGAGCATCGCCCCGAATATCGGATGGAGGTGGGGGCTCGTAAAGAAGTCGCCGGCCCGGCCGACCTCTGCCCCAGGCGAGGCGTAGTACCCAAGGCCGGGCTCGTAGAGCGCCATTTCCATAAAGGCCTCGAAGGTGATCCGGCCCTCCCTCTGGATTCTCCCCCTGATGAGGTTTTCGAGCTCCTCCATGCCAGGGGGAATAATGCTACAGCGCCCCGGGAAAAGGCAAATGAAGACATAAAGCATAACTTTATGTATACTGAAATAGATTCTTGATTATTAAGTAATATAATATTAATGGTTTTGGGGGAAGGGGTGCGGAAACGGCAGGGGCTGCCGCCCCGCACCCCGGGGGTAACGAGCTACGTCTTGGTCTTCGATACCGCCGCACTCATCCTTTACGGCAAACGATAACGTAGCAAAAGTCTAAGGGATTCGGAAGACCCTTGGGTATGATTCAGCTCATACGGGGGCGGGAATTTTCGCTCCCCGCCGGCGCCCTGGACCTGATAAGGCGGGGGGGAAGGAAACGTCCCGCAAGCGGCTGATGCCTCGAATTCAACAGCATGATTCCTTGATTTTTGCATTGGGCCGGAACAGCCAATCCCTC